>NZ_CDRNDK010000038.1:0-27568 GCF_977012225.1 Planomonospora algeriensis
CCGTAGTCCCGCCGCCAGGCCGCGGCGGCGCTTCTGAGCGTGTCGAGTTCGGCGCGGGCGGCCGCGCTCTCGGGCATCCGGGGGAGCAGCGCTTCGATCGCGGCCGTCGCCGCGGACTCCGCGGCGACCGCGTCGCGGTAGTCCTCCAGGTACCGCTCGTCGCCGGTGCCGCCGTACGCGCGCACCGCGCTGCCCTGGAGCGTGAGGGCCTCGGAGAGTTCCAGCACGCGCAGGGCCGCGGGGTCGATGACGTCGACCAGGACCGACCGCGCCTCACCCGTCGCCCCGATCGTGCCGACGATGGCCGCGGCGGCGACCGTGAAGGCCAGTACGACGGCCGAACCGGCGATCAGGAACCATCTCCCCACCGGCAGCCGCTCCGGCCCCGCCGCGGGCGGGGGCAGCGGACGGGGCGGGCCTTCCACGGTCAGACGCTCCGCGGGTCCTTGGCGATGAGCACGGTGGCCAGGTCGTCGGTGAGCGCCTCCTCGTTCAGCTCGATGACGCGCTCGATGAGCCGGTCGAGGTGGATGCCGCCCTGGTCGGCGATGAGCCGCAGCAGGCCCTCGGTGCCGAGCAGGTCGGGGCCGCCTCCCACGGTGGCCTCGATCAGGCCGTCGGTGTAGAGCAGAACGGACCACTCCGTGCCGAGCGGCACGTCGATGGGCGTCCAGTCCACGTCCGGGAAGATGCCCAGCGGCGGCCCGGAGGGGGTGCCCGGCGTCACCTCGACCACGCCGTCGCGAATCAGCACGGGCGGCGGGTGGCCGACGACGTGCAGCCGGGCGCGGTCCAGCGACGGGCTGACGGTCATCGTGCAGAGCGTGGTGAAGATCTCCGCGGACTTGCGTTCCAGCCGGAGGACCTTGTCGAGCGTGTGCAGCACGTCGTTGCCGGTGTGCCCGGCCAGGACCAGGGTGCGCCAGGCGATCCGGAGCGCCACCCCCAGCGCGGCCTCGTCCGGGCCGTGCCCGCAGACGTCGCCGACCACCACGTGCACGGCGCCGTCGGGGCTCTGCACGGTGTCCCAGAAGTCTCCGGCGAGCAGGGTCCGCTGGCGGCCGGGGAGGTAGCGCGACTCGTGATGGAGGGTCCCGGGCTCCAGCAGGGGGACGGGCAGCAGGCCGTGCTCCAGGCGGGCGTTCTCCTTGGTGACGAGCTCGGCCTCGACCAGCTTGCGCTGGGCCATGTCGGCGCGTTTGCGCTCCATCGCGTAGCGGACCGCGCGCACCAGCAGGCGGGCGTCGATGTCCTGCTTGACGAGGAAGTCCTGGGCCCCGGCGGACACCGCCTCCACGCCCACGTGCGAATCGTTGAGCCCGGTCAGCACGAGCACGGCGGCGTGCGGGGCCATCGCCAGCACCTGCTGGAGCGCCTCCAGGCCGTTGGCGTCGGGCAGGGACAGGTCGACCAGCACGCACCTGACCTCGTCGGTCAGCCGTACCAGGCTCTCCGAGAGGCTGCGCACCCAGATGATCTTCGGGGGGTTCTCCGCCTGATTGAGCAGCTCCTCCACGAGGAAGGCGTCACCCGCGTCGTCCTCGATCAGGAGGAGCGTGAGTGTTTCATCGGGAGGGGCGGTCACGAACGCCTCTTCGTGGAGTCGGGGGAAAACCTGTCAACTCTATGAGAATAGTGCTGCGGCCCCGGTGATGCGGATGAGTGATCGAATCCGTCGTCTCACCGAAGGGCTTCACCGTCGTTCATGTCCTCCACCGGGACGGAACGGTGAAGCGGGTACGGAGGATCCCGATGACGTCCTCGTCGAGCACCTGAGCCGCCCCAGGCGAGTCCAGTGTCCGTACCATCGCGTACAGCACGTCGGCGTGCGGCTGCCGGAGCAGCGCCTGCGCCCTCGCCTGGGCGCGCTGGTGCTCACCACTGTCGATCAGGCGCTCGTACCCGCGCAGCATGTCCTCACAGCGGCCGAAGGCGTCCGTACGCGCCCGTTCCAGCTGCCAGCGGTCCAACCGAAACGTTCTGACGGTCGCCTCACCTTTCGGGGTCTTCGCCCGGTAGCGTCCGGTGCGCAGGATGAGGCGGAGATGGTCGTACGGGTCTTCCACAGACGGGTCGATCAGCAGGGGATCGCCGGTGTGGGGATCACGAGGATAGTCGGCGCGCTTGGCGTTGCTGTTGCAGTACTCGCAGGCCAGAAAATGGTTGAGCCAGTCGAATGCCCGCAGTGGAGCCAGCTTGATCGGCTCGAAGTGGTCGATCGCGGTGCCGAGGCTGTCGCCGCAGTACATGCAGCGTTCCACCCCGGACGCCATGGGGCGCAGCGCCTCACGCAGAGCCGATCGTTCGGCATCCGCGTTCCTCCAGCGGGAGCGTGCCGTGGCTCCGCTGGCCGAGCAGGAACGGAGATGGTCGGTGTGCATGTCGAGTCGGCCGGTCAGCTCCGCGGGGAGAGCCGGGCGGACCAGCGGGATCATGAATCGGACCTGAGGGCTCGGGAGATCTCCTGCACGCGGGTGGCGGGGGAACTCGTCAGCTCCGTGCTGAGCCGCCTGTACTCGGCGACTTCGTGGGGCGTTGCGCTCCCGTCGAGCACCTTGATCTCGAGATCTCCGAGATCTTCACGGAGCTCGTCCGCGTAGGGAGAGTAGGGGGAGTCCACGCCGAACAGCTCCGTCACGATGGCGTCGTCACCGCTGCCGTACACGATCCGGCGGTAGAGATCGTCGTCGACGATCGCCGGGGGCGCCTGCTCGTCCGGTCCGGGAAGCCGGATGAGCCCGCCGGGGCTCGCGCTCTGGCAGATGTAGGGGCTGTGCGTCGTGACGATGAACTGGATCTTCGGGAAATGGATCTTCAGCCACTCGCCGATCTTCTGCTGCCAGCTCACGTGCAGATGCGCGTCGACCTCGTCGATCAACACGACACCGGGATAGGGCAGCGTCGGATGGCCGTCCATGACTTCAACGGTGAGTGTTCCGTAAGCCATGTGCATCTGCCGCACGATGTCCAGAACGAGCGCGGTGACCGTCCGGTATCCGTCGCTCATCCTGCGGAGCGGAAGCTCTACGCCGGAGCGTCGTACCCAGAGCCCTTCGGAGTCAACCCGGCACACTTGGTATCCATCGGGCAGCAAGCCGTCACCGAGGAGGGTGATAACGGTGCCGAGGAGTTGGGCGGCGCCGCCTTTCTTCTCCAACCGATAGAGATGTTGTGTCACCAGCCAGCTCACGCTTTCGAACAGTCCGGCGTCTTCGTCGAAAAGTGTGCGGAGGGCGGTCGCCTGATGGCCGGATGCGCGCTCCGGCCGACCGAGTTCAGCGGTCGAAAGGCGGCGAAACGGTCCGTAGCCAGCGAGAAACCATCCGGCAGGTCTCCGCTGCTCCCACGGCGGCTGTTCAGGTCGTTCCGAATACCAGACGCGCACGGGACCGCCGAAGGAATCCCACCCAACGGTCAGGACGCTCTCCTCCCAGGAGCGGCCGAAATCGAAATCGGCATCCGCGACGAATCCGACCTCGATCTTGAAGGGCGATTCGTCTGCCTGGGGGGCGTCAGGGATCTGATCGCCGGGCAAGCCGCCCCAGGCCGCCTCGTCGACGATGGAGTCGAGGGCGGGAGCAGCGAGGCACAGCGCGATGGCCTGGAGGATGGTGCTCTTGCCGGAGCCGTTGCGGCCTGCCAGGACGATCCAGCCCGCGTAGGAGCCGTTCTCGTGCCGGGTGAAATCAAGGTTGACGGTTCGTGAGCCGGAGAAGCCTCGTACGCCGGAGATCTTCAGATTCGCGACGTACATGCCACCCTCTCGATCGTGATGTCCGGACGCGGCTGCGGTGTGGTCCACTCTAGGGCCGGTACGGTGCCGGCGTCCGGATCAGTCCGGGACGATCAGTTCGACCCCCGGCGGGAGGCTGCCGTCGTGGGCGGCCTCGGCGAGGAAGAACAGCAACGTGGCGCGGAACGCCTGGGCGGCGCGGATGGGCTCGACGTCCTTGCGGTGGGCGATGGCGATCGTACGGCGCAGCCCCGGCGGCGCCAGCGGCGTCCCGGTCAGCCCCGGACGGCCGTCCAGGACCATCGAAGGTACGAGCGCGATGCCCAGGCCGGCCTCCACGAAGCGGAGCACCGCGTCCATCTCCCCGCCCTCCACCGCGAAGCGCGGCTCGAACCCCGCCTGGCGGCACGCGCTGAGCGTGGCCTCCCGCAGGTCGTAGCCGCGCCGGAACATCACCATCGGACGCCCGCGCAGGTCCTCTATCCGCAGGTACGGCCTGCGCGGCGGGGCGAGCGAGGGGGAGACGACCACCAGGTTCTCCCGCAGGATCTCCTCGGTGACGAGGGAGGGGTCGTCGCTCTGCAGCGGCATGATGATCAGCGCCAGGTCGAGCTGGCCCCGGGCCAGGGCCCGGACCAGGTCGCGGGAACCGCCCTCCTCCACCAGCAGCTCGATGCCCGGGTAGGCGCGGTGAAAGCGGGCCAGGGCGTCGGCCATCAACCCGGCGCAGAGCGAGGGGGTGGCGCCCAGCCGTACCCGGCCCCGGCGCAGCCCGGCCAGCTCGCCGATCTCCCGCCGGGCGGTGTCGGCGTCGGCGAGCATGCGGCGGGCCAGCGGGAGCAGCGCCTCCCCGCGGGGGTGAGGGTGACGTTGCCCCGGGCACGGCTGAGCAGCGGCGCGCGAGCTCGGCTTCCAGGGCCTTGATCTGCTTGCTCAGCGACGGCTGTGCGACGCGCATCCGCTCGGCTGCCTGGGTGAAGTGCCGGGCCTCGGCGACCGCCACGAAATAGGCCAGTTGCTGGAGCTGCACGTTTCCCTAGCGTAGAGATCCCCCGCCCCCCGATCCGGGGCGGGGCCGCCGATCCTGAACACTGTGAGATTGCTCGCACTCGCTGACACGGTGTCATGACGCAAGTTCCCGGGACGCAGAAGCAATAGCCGCAGGCTATGGAAACCACATCCGCGATGACTTGGACGGGACCAAAGTCCTTTTCTTAGCTTCAGGGTCGTGACTGCCATGATTGAGCGCGGGACCTCCACCGCGCAGGTCGACCCCCCAGCGGCGCCCCCGCGAAGCCTGTGACGCCTCCCAGAGCCGCGCCCGCCAAGAGGAAGGGCGGGTTCCTCGGCTCCTCCAACGGGAGGAAGGCCGTGATGGCCGTCACGGGCGCCGCCCTGGTGCTGTTCCTCGTCGGCCACATGGTCGGCAACCTCAAGGCGTTCCTCGGCGCCGACTCGTTCAACGAGTACGCCGCCTTCCTGCGCACCATGGGCGAGCCGCTGCTCACCTACCGGGTGGCGCTGACGATCGTGGAGGTCGGGCTCGCCGTCGCGATCGTCCTGCACATGTGGGCGGCGATCACGCTGGCCCGGCGGGCGGGCAAGGCGCGGCCGGTCAAGTACGCGGCCAAGCGCAAGTCCCAGGCGAACGGCTACGCCGTCCACACCATGCGCTACGGCGGCGTCATCATCCTGCTCTTCGTGATCTACCACCTGCTCGACCTGACGTTCGGCACGGTCAACCCGGCCGGCTGGGACGGCACGCCGTACGAGCGCCTGGTGCAGGGCTTCGCCCCCGAGCGCTGGTGGGTCACCGCCTTCTACGCGGTCGCCGTCGTCATGGTCGGCCTGCACCTGCGCCACGGCCTGTGGAGCGCGTTCCAGACGCTCGGCCTGGCGAGCGGCCGCAGCTACCGCCCGCTGAAGGCCGTGGCCGCCGCGATCTCCGCGGTGCTGGTCCTCGGCTTCCTCGCGGTCCCCGTCGCGGTCATGATCGGAGTCATCAAGTGAACACGCACTACACCGAGGGCGAGCCGATCCGCGACAGCAAGGCTCCGGCGGGTCCGATCGAGGAGCGCTGGGAGAAGCGGAAGTTCAGCGCCAAGCTGGTCAACCCGGCCAACAAGCGCAAGATGCACGTCATCGTGGTCGGCACCGGCCTGGCCGGCGGTTCGGCCGCCGCGACCCTCGGCGAGCTCGGCTACAACGTCACGTCGTTCTGCTACCAGGACTCGCCCCGGCGCGCGCACTCGATCGCGGCGCAGGGCGGCATCAACGCCGCCAAGAACTACCGCGGCGACGGCGACTCGATCTACCGGCTGTTCTACGACACCGTCAAGGGCGGCGACTTCCGCGCCCGCGAGTCGAACGTCTACCGCCTGGCCCAGGTCAGCGTGAACATCATCGACCAGGCCGTGGCGCAGGGCGTGCCGTTCGCCCGCGAGTACGGCGGCCTGCTCGACACCCGCTCCTTCGGCGGCGCCCAGGTCTCCCGGACCTTCTACGCCCGCGGCCAGACGGGCCAGCAGCTGCTGCTCGGCGCCTACCAGGCGCTGGAGCGGCAGATCGCGGCCGGGACCGTGAAGATGAACACCCGCCACGAGATGCTCGACCTGATCGTCAGCGACGGCCGGGCGCGCGGCGTCATCGTCCGCGACATGGTGACCGGCGAGATCGAGCGGCACCTCGCCGACGCGGTCGTGCTGGCCACCGGCGGCTACGGCAACGTGTTCTTCCTGTCCACCAACGCCAAGGGCTGCAACACCACCGCGATCTGGCGGGCGCACCGGCGCGGCGCCCACTTCGCCAACCCGTGCTACACGCAGATCCACCCGACCTGCATCCCGGTCAGCGGCGACTACCAGTCCAAGCTGACCCTGATGTCGGAGTCCCTGCGCAACGACGGCCGCGTCTGGGTGCCGGTCAAGGCCGGCGACACGCGCCCCGCCTCGGAGATCCCCGAGCAGGAGCGCGACTACTACCTGGAGCGCATCTACCCGGCGTTCGGCAACCTGGTCCCGCGCGACATCGCCTCCCGGGCCGCCAAGAACGTCTGCGACGAGGGCCGCGGCGTCGGCCCCGGCGGGCTGGGCGTCTACCTCGACTTCGCCGACGCGATCCGGCGGCTCGGCCGCGAGGCCGTGGAGAAGAAGTACGGCAACCTGTTCGAGATGTACGAGCGCATCACCGGCGAGGACCCGTACAGCCAGCCGATGCGCATCTACCCCGCCGTGCACTACACGATGGGCGGCCTGTGGGTGGACTACGACCTGCAGTCCACCATCCCCGGCCTGTTCGTGGTCGGCGAGGCCAACTTCTCCGACCACGGCGCCAACCGCCTCGGCGCGTCCGCGCTGATGCAGGGCCTGGCCGACGGCTACTTCGTGCTGCCGACCACGCTCGGCGACTACCTCGCGAACGGCCCCTACGGGGAGGTCGACGACGAGGCGGTGGCCGAGGCCGAGGCCGCGGTGCAGAGCAAGATCGAGAAGCTGCTCTCGGTGAACGGCACCCGCACCGCCGACTCCTACCACCGCGAGCTGGGCAAGCTCATGTGGGACTACTGCGGCATGGAGCGCACCGAGGAGTCCCTGCGCAAGGCCCTGGAGCGGATCCCCGAGCTCCGCGAGGAGTTCTGGAGCAACGTCAAGGTGTCCGGCACCGCCGACGAGCTCAACCAGGCGCTGGAGCGGGCCGGCCGGGTCGCCGACTTCTTCGACCTGGCCGAGCTGATGTGCATCGACGCCCTGCACCGCACCGAGTCGTGCGGCGGCCACTTCCGGGCCGAGTCGCAGGACGCCGACGGCGAGGCCCTGCGCGACGACGAGAACTTCGCCTACGTCGCGGCCTGGGAGTACGGCGAGCAGGGCCCGGTCCTGCACAAGGAAGCCCTGGAATACGAGTACGTCAAGATGAGCCAGCGGAGCTACAAGTGAATCTCACTCTCAAGGTCTGGCGCCAGAACGGGCCGCAGGACAAGGGCCGTATGGTCACCTACCGGGTCGAGGACGTGTCCCCGGACATGTCCTTCCTGGAGATGCTCGACGTGCTCAACGAGCGGCTCATCCTGGAGGGCGACGACCCGATCGCCTTCGACCACGACTGCCGCGAGGGCATCTGCGGCATGTGCGGCATGGTCATCAACGGCTACGCCCACGGCGAGCAGGTGGCGACCACCACCTGCCAGCTGCACATGCGGCACTTCGAGGACGAGGCCGTCATCACCGTCGAGCCGTGGCGCGCCGCGCCGTTCCCGGTGGTCAAGGACCTGGTCGTGGACCGCTCGTCGTTCGACCGGATCATCCAGGCGGGCGGATTCATCTCCGTCCCCGCCGGTTCGGCCCCGGACGCGCACAGCGTCCCGGTGAAGAAGGCCGACGCCGACGCGGCGTTCGACGCGGCGACCTGCATCGGCTGCGGCGCCTGCGTCGCGGCCTGCCCGAACGGCTCGGCCTCCCTCTTCACCGCCGCGAAGATCACCCACCTGTCCCTGCTCCCGCAGGGCCAGCCCGAGCGCGACTCCCGCGCCAGGGCCATGGTGGAGCAGATGGACGCCGAGGGCTTCGGCGGCTGCACCAACACCGGCGAGTGCACGGCGGCCTGCCCCAAGGGCATCCCGCTGGACACCATCGCGCAGATGAACCGGGACTACCTCAGGGCGTCCAAGTGACCTGAGGAGCGTATGCTCCCTGTCTGCCGGGCGGTGACCCGGCCTCCGGGCGGGCGACCGCAGCGAGCGAACCGCGGGAACGGCGGTCCGGCTCGCGCGGCCGACGCGGGAGACGGCGTGAACCATCGCGGGCCGCACCTTCGTGGGGAGGTGCGGCCCGCGTTTTTCTTTGCCGCCACGGGTCCACGGGGTCCGGAATCGCAACGTGAGTCCCGCCCGTGCCGCTGCCGAGAGTTCGTCACTCCTCTTCTTGCTCCTGTAGACGTTTGAAGACGTCCGGGTAGGAGCTTCGGAGCAGATCTCGCACCTGCCGCTCCAGTTCGGGAACATTCGCCGTCGCGGCGTTGTACACGATCTTCCAGTCCACGCTGAAGTATCGGTGGACGACGTTGTTGCGCAGCCCTCTGATCAACTTCCACGGGATCTCGGGGGCGGAGGCACGGGTCTCCTCTGAGATTCCTCCCACAGCCTCGCCGATGATGGAGAGTTGCCAGATGACTGCATCACGACGCATCGAGTCGGCAGCCCACACCTCTGGCGAAACACCTTCGAGATAGGAAGCGATCTTTCCGGCTGCTTCCACGATGTCCACCAAGTAAAGCCCGTCACGCTGCATAAAGCACCCGGGCGTCACTGAGCACCTGATCCCGGATGATCCAGTGGAGACCTTCCTTGGAGACCACGTCGACCTTGCGGCCGAGCAGGTCTTCCAGCTCCTCCTGAAAGCCGAAGAACTCAAGGCCGATGTCGGTGCCGGGTTTCAGGACGTAGAGGAGATCGATGTCGCTCTCTTCCCGGGCATCGCCGCGGGCGACCGAGCCGAAGACCGCCAGCTCGGCGATGCCGTACTTCTCGCAGAGGCTGATCAACTGTGGGTGGATGGTCGTGAAGTCGACGTCCATGGCACCTCCCGCGCCTCATATTGCCATGTCGACGCCGCCATCGCAGGGTCCGGACTTCAAGAGCGCGGGATGATATGCTACGGTTTCATCTATAAGAAAATTCTTACATGTGAAGGATTGTCATGACGACGCCACGGCCGACCGGTGACGAGCTGGTCGCGATGCTGGCGGCGCTGGCCAATCCGCTGCGGCTGCGCATCGTCGCGCGGCTGGCCGGAGGCCGTGACTACGTGAGCCGCCTGGCCCGCGAGATCGGCGTCAGCCGCCCGCTCCTCCACATGCACCTGCAGCGGCTGGAGGCCGCCGGCCTGATCGTCGGCACCCTCGAGCTGTCGGAGGACGGCAAGGCCATGAAGTACTACGAGGTCGCGGACTTCGGCCTGCACCTGACCCCCTCGGCGCTCGCGGAGGCGGCCGAGACCCTGACCAGACCGGACCCGGAGAAGGGTCCCGCCCGCAAGGAGCAGTCCTGATGAACCTCGGTGCAGCCGAGACGACCACCTGGCCCGGCACGGTCCTCGTCCTCGGGGTGCTGCTCCTGGCCGTGATCTTCCTCATCGCCGTGATGGCGAGCTTCCAGGAGCTCCGCAAGACGAAGCTGCTGGCGGCCCGGGAGGAGGATCTGCGGCAGCTCGTGCGCCGCTACGAGCAGCTCGCGGAGAACACCCTCGACGCCCAGCAGCGGGCCGCCGCCGACCTGTCCGAGCTGCGGTCGCGGACGGCGTCGATCGAGCAGATCCTGCGGACCGTCGAATGACGGAGAACGGAGATCGCGTCATGTCCCTGCCCGAGGCGGACCGGAGGAGCGCGATGAGGGCGATCGTCCGGGACCGGTACGGTTCCCCCGACGTCCTGCGCCTGGAGGAGATCGGCAGGCCGGTGACCGGAGACGACGAGGTGCTGGTGCGCGTCCGCGCGGCCGCCGTCAACTCCGCCGACGGCAAGCTGATGAGAGGCGAGCCGTCCCTGGTCCGCCTCATGGGATACGGGCTGCTGCGGCCGAAGCAGCGGATCCTGGGCCGGGATTTCGCCGGCCGGGTCGAGGCGGTCGGCCGGAACGTGAGGCGGTTCCGCCCCGGGGACGAGGTGTTCGGCGAGACGGCCGGGACCTTCGCCGAGTACGTCTCCGTCCGGGAGGGAGCGCTGGGCCCCAAACCGGAGAACCTGACGTTCGAGCAGGCGGCCGCGGTGCCCCTGGCGGGGAGCACCGCGCTGCAGGGCCTGCGCGACCGGGGCGGGGTGCGGCCGGGGCAGCGGGTCCTGGTCAACGGCGCGTCGGGGGGGCGTGGGCACGTTCGCCGTGCAGATCGCCAAGGCGCTCGGGGCGGAGGTGACCGGCGTGTGCAGCGCGCGGAACGCCGAGCTGGTCCGCTCGCTCGGCGCCGACCACGTCGTCGACTACGCGGCGGAGGACTTCACCCGGAGCGGGCGGCGCTACGACCTCGTCCTGGACGTGGTGGGGAGCCGCTCGCTGCGGGATCTGCGGAGCGTGCTGGAGCCCGGCGGGACGCTCGTCCTGTGCTCCGGCGAGGGCGGACGCCGGATCGGCCCCATGGGCCGCGTCGTCGGCGCGCTCGCGCTCTCGCCGTTCGTGGGCCAGAGTCTGCGCCCGCTCGCGGCGAAGACGACCGCGGAGAGCCTGGCCGCCCTCAAGGAGCTCGTCGAGGCCGGGAAGGTCGTCCCGGCCGTCGACAGGACGTATCCGCTGAGCGAGGCCCCCGAGGCCATGCGCCGTCTCGAGGAGGAGCACGCGAGGGCGAAGATCGTCATCACGGTGTGACGCGGAGACCCCGCCGCGCGGGCCGCGGCCGTCCTCAGCCGAGCTCGGCGACGAGCTCCCGGCGCAGGGTCTCCAGGTCGATGTCCGCCTCGGACAGGACGCGGTGGGCCGGGCCGGGACCGGCCCGCAGGACGCCCAGGAGGATGTGGCCGTCGGAGATGTGCTTGTGCTTCAGGGCGAGGGCCTCGCGCAGGGACAGCTCCAGGGCCTTCTTCGCCGGGGCGGTGAAGGCGATGTGCCGGCCGCTGACCAGGCGGCCCCGGTGGGTGCGCTGCGGCGGCCGGTCCAGGGCGCCGGGGCCGAAGGCGGCCTCGACCCGCTCCCGGATGGCGGACAGGTCGATGCCGATCGCCTCCAGCGCGTCGGCGTCGAGCCGGTCGCCCGGGTGCGGCGGGATCATGCCGAAGACGGCCCGGTAGGCCCGCTCGTGGTCCAGGCCGTGCCGGGTCAGCAACCGGGCCGACACGCTCTCCGGCCGGTCGAGCAGGCCCAGCAGGATGTGCTCGCTGCCGATGAAGTGGTGGTTGAGCCGCCGGGCGTTCTCCTGGGCGAGCTTGACGGCCTGGCGGGCGTCCTGGGTGAACCGTTCGAACATGCCTACTTCTCCCTTCTGAGGAGACCGCGGCCCCCCGCGTACTTCTTGTGCACCGCCTGCTTGGAGACCTCCAGGCAGTAGGCGATCTCCTGCCAGGACCAGCCCTGCTCGCGCGCGTTCTCCACCTGGAGGGCCTCCAGTCGGTCGACGAGCATCCGCAGTGCCCGCACGGCCCGCAGGCCGACGGCGGGGTCGCGGCTGCCGGCGTCGGAGGCCAGCTGTGCCGTATCGCTCATGCTGTCAATGTAAGTTGACGAAGCCTTTTCGTCAACCCTTGTTGACGTCGGCCCGGGGTGCGGGCCGACACGCCGACGGAAAATGGTTTGCCCGGTCAGCGCGGAGTTGTCAGCCTGGACGGGCCATGCGCTCCTTACCCGCCGCTGATCCCGGCATCCCCGACGCCCGAAGCCCGGTCCGCTACCTGCTCTGGATCGCCCGCAACCAGGCCGGTCCCCTCACCATCGGCATCGCCTACGCCGTCCTGTGGTGGCTCGCGATGGCGCTGGTCCCCGCCTTCGTGGGCAACGGCATCGACGCCATCACCGACAGGGACCTTCCCGGACTGCTCACCTGGGGGGCGCTGACGTTCGCGCTGGGCGTCGCGCAGGCGGTCACCGGGGTCATGAGGCACCGGATGGCCGTCTACAACTGGCTGAGCGCCGCCTACCGGACCGTCCAGGTCACCGTCAGGCAGGCGACCCGGCTGGGGGCGACGCTGCCCAGGCGGATGTCCACCGGAGAGGTGGTCAGCGTCGGCAACTCCGACATCGCCCACATCGGCAACGCGATCGACATCCTGCTCCGCGGCACCGGCGCGGTCGTCGCCGTCGCCGCGGTGACCGTCATCATGTTCCGGATGTCGCCGGTGCTCGGCCTGACGGTGCTGGCCGGCGTCCCGCTCATGGCGGCCGCCGTGGCGCCGTTGCTCAGGCCGCTGCACCGGCGCCAGCACGCCCATCGCGACCTGCAGGGCGAGCTGTCCACCCGGGCCGCCGACATCGTCGCCGGCTGCGCGTGCTGCGGGGCGTCGGCGGCGAGCAGGTCTTCGCCGACCGCTACGCCGCCGAGTCGCAGCGGGTACGGCGCGCGGGCGTGCGGGTGGCCGCGGTGGACTCGGCGCTGGAGGGCGCGCAGATCCTGCTGCCCGGCCTGCTGATCGCCGCCGTGACCTGGCTCGGCGCGACCTTCGCGATGGAGGGCCGGATCACCCCGGGCGACCTCGTCACCTTCTACGGCTACGCGGTCTTCCTGGTCGCCCCGATGCGGACCCTCACCGAGGCGGCCGACAAGCTGACCAAGGGGCACGTCTCCGCCCGCCGGGTGGTGCGGATCCTGAACCTGGAGCCCGAGATGACCGGCGGCGCCGCCCGCTCGGACGGCGGCCTGCTCCGCGACGTGGCCTCCGGGGTCGCGGTCCGCCCCGGCACGCTCACCGCCGTGGCGGCGGCCACACCGGAGGAGGCCGTCGCCGTCGCGGAACGGCTCGGCCGCTACGCCGGCGGCGATGTGGACTTCGGGGACGTGCCGCTGGACACGCTGCCGCTCGCCGAGGTCCGCCGCCGGATCCTGGTGGCCGACAACGGCGCCCGGCTGTTCGCCGGGGTGCTCCGCGACGAGCTGGACGTCTCGGGTACGGCCTCGGACGACGTCCTGGCCGAGGCGCTGCACGCCGCGTGCGCCGAGGACGTCGTCGAGGCGCTCCCCGGCGGCCTGGACGCGCCCGTCGCCGAGTCCGGCCGGGAGTTCTCCGGCGGCCAGCGGCAGCGGCTCCGGCTCGCCCGGGCGCTGGTGGCCGATCCGGAGGTGCTCATCCTGATCGAGCCCACCAGCGCCGTCGACGCGCACACCGAGGCCCGCATCGCCGACCGGCTCGCCAAGGCCCGCCAGGGCAGGACCACGCTGGTCTGCACGACCAGCCCGCTGGTGCTCGACCGCGCCGACCAGGTGATCTACGTCGAGGACGGCCTCGCGCGCGCCCGGGGCACCCACCGCGAGCTGCTGGCCACCGTGCCCGCCTACGCCGCCACCGTCACCCGAGGGGAGGACTGATCCGCCGTGAGTGAACGAGTGGACGGACAGGCCGCAGGATCCGCCGAGCCGGACGGCGGACGCGTCCTGCCGGTCGCCGACCGGGCGCAGGTCCGCGCCTACGCGCGACGGCTCACCCTGAAGTACCCCCGGGCGCTGACCGCGGCCCTGGCCCTGCACGGCCTGGCCGCCGCCTGCGGCCTGGCCGTGCCGTGGCTGCTGGGCGGGCTGGTCCAGGACGTGCACGACGGAGCCGGGGTCGATCCCGCCGCGGTGGCGCTGGCCGTGGCCGGCTTCCTGGTCGCCCAGGCGGTGCTGGTCAGATACGCCGTGTACGCCTCCTCCTCGCTCGGCGAGAAGGTCCTGGCCGAGCTGCGCGAGGAGTTCGTCGGCCGGGTGCTCGGGCTGCCGCTCTCGGTGGTCGAGCGCGCCGGGTCGGGCGACCTCATCACCCGGACCTCCCGGGACGTCGACTCGTTGTCGCGGACCGTGCGGCACGCCGTACCCGAGACGCTGATCGCGCTGGTCACCTGCACCGTCACGGTCGGCGCGCTGGTGCTGGTGGGGCCGCTGCTGGTGCTGCCCTCGCTGCTGGCCGCCCCGGTGATCTGGTTCGCCACCCGGTGGTACCTCAAGCGCGCCCGCGACGGCTACCTGCGGGAGAGCGCCGCCTACGCGGACATGACCGACGGCCTCGCCGAGACGGTCGGCGGCGCCCGCACGGTGGAGGCGCTGGGCCTGCAGGAGCGGCGCCACCGGCGCACCGACGCCGACATCGCCCGGTCGTGGGCGGCCGAGCGCTACACCCTCGGCCTGCGCACCGTCTGGTTCCCCGCGGTCGAGTTCGGCTACGTGATCCCGATCGTGGCCACGCTGGTCGCCGGAGGCGCGTTCTACATCGAGGGCTGGGCCTCGATCGCGCAGGTCACCTCGGCGGTGATCTACGTGCAGCAGCTCATCGACCCGCTCGACCGGCTGCTCATGTGGATCGACGAGCTCCAGGTCGGCGGGGCCTCCATGGCCCGCCTGCTGGGCGTCGCCGAGGTGCCGGACGACCGGAACACCGGCACCGCCACCCCGGACGGCAGGGAACTGCGGGCCGAGGGCGTGCGCTACGCCTACCGCGAGGGCCACGACGTGCTGCACGGCATCGACCTGGCGGTCCGGCCGGGGGAGCGGCTGGCCGTGGTCGGCCCGTCCGGCGCGGGCAAGTCGACGCTGGGCAGGCTGCTCGCGGGCGTCCACGCCGCGGCCGGGCGGTCACGGTCGGCGGCGCGCCGCTGGTCGAGCTCCCCCTGGACGACCTGCGCGGCCAGGTGGCCCTGGTGACCCAGGAGCACCACGTGTTCCGGGGCACGCTCCGCGACAACCTGCTGATCGCCCGTCCGGAGGCGGACGACGACGCGGTCCGGGCGGCCCTTTCGGCGGTGGACGCCGCCGAGTGGGTCGCGGCCCTGCCGGACGGCCTGGACACCGCCGTCGGCTCCGGAGGCGAGGAGGTCTCACCGGCCCAGGCCCAGCAGCTGGCGCTGGCCCGGCTGGTCCTGGCCGACCCGCACACCCTGGTCCTCGACGAGGCGACCTCGCTGATCGACCCGCGGGCGGCCCGCCACCTGGAGCGGTCGCTGGCCGCGGTCCTCGACGGCCGCACGGTGATCGCCATCGCGCACCGCCTGCACACGGCGCACGACGCCGACCGGGTCGCGGTGGTCGAGGACGGCCGGATCAGCGAACTGGGCTCCCACGACGAGCTCGTCACCGCGGGCGGTTCCTACGCCGCCCTGTGGAGCAGCTGGCACGGCTCCCCGCGATAGCCGGGGTACGGCTCAGCCGACGCCGAGGGACTTCTTGAGGAAGTCGACCTGGAGCAGGAGGAGGTTCTCGGCCACGACCTCCTGCGGGGTCATGTGGGTCACGCCGGACAGCGGGAGCACGTTGTGCGGGCGGCCCGCCGACAGCAGCGCGGAGGACAGGCGCAGGGTGTGCGCGGAGACCACGTTGTCGTCGGCCAGGCCGTGGATCAGCAGGAGCGGCCGGTCGAGCTTCTCGGCGTCGGCGAAGAGCGACGAGGCGTCGTAGTGGCCCTCGTCCGGCTGCCCGAGATAGCGCTCGGTGTAGCAGGTGTCGTAGAGCCGCCAGTCGGTCACCGGGCCCGGCGACGGCCGCGTGGAACACGTCGGGGCGGCGCATCACGGCCAGGGCCGCGAGGTAGCCGCCGAAGGACCAGCCGCGGATGGCCACCCGGGACAGGTCCAGGTCGTCTCCGAAGCGCTCGGCGACGCCGTGCAGGGCGTCCACCTGGTCGTCGAGGACCGGTCCGGCCAGGTCGTGCAGGATGGCCCGCTCGAACTCCGGGCCCCGCCCGGGGGTGCCCCGGCCGTCGGCGACGATCACCGCGAATCCCTGGTCGGCGAACCACTGGCTGGTCAGGTAGGCGCCGGACGCGGCCAGCACGCGCTGGGCGTGCGGCCCGCCGTACGGGTCCATCAGGACCGGGAGCCGCGCCGAGCCGGGCACGTGGCCGCTGGGCAGGATCACGGCGGTGGACAGCTCGCGCTCGCCCGTGCGGATCAGGGAGACCCGCAGGTCCAGGCCGTGCCGTTCGGCGTGCGAGGCGATGTGGCCGCGCGACCGGTGGTGGTGCAGGACCTGGACCGACGGGCCCTCGGTGCCGAGCGTCTGGCCGACGAGCACGAGGGTGCCGCCCGCGGCGCGGCCGTTGTAGACGCCGCTCTCGGCCGGGCTGACCAGGGTGATCCGGCCGTCGCGGTAGGCCCAGACGGCGATCTCGGCGGGGTCGCCGCCGCTGGCCCGGAAGAGCACGGTGTCGCCGTCGATGTCGAGGACCTCGCGGACCTGGAGGGTGGGCGGGGTGGCCGGCTCGTCGCCGATGACCAGGCGGCGCCCGCCGCCGGAGTCGGCGACCCAGACCAGGGTGCCGTCGGAAAGGTGGCCGGGCACGCCGTTGACGATCTCCACCCAGGCGTCGTCGGTGTCCTCGCGGACGAGCGTCGACTCGCCGGTGGCCGGGTCCACCTTCAGCAGCCTCATCGACCGCTGGTCGCGGGAGAGGGTGACGATCGCCAGGCCGTGGGCGTCCCAGCGGGCGTTGACGAGGTACTCGTCGGTGAAGGGGACCTGGACGCGGGAGCCGCTCAGGCCGAGGACGAAGAGCTCGACCTTCGCGTTCGGCGTGCCCGCGGCGGGGTAGCGCTGCGGGACGGCGGGCCGGGACGGGTTGGCCGGGTCGGCGATGAACCACTCCTGGACCGCCGACTCGTCGGCCCGCTCGACCAGCACCGCGTCACCCGCCGGGGACCACCAGTGGCCCCGCATGCGGTTCATCTCCTCGGCCGCGATGAACTCCGCCAGGCCGTAGGTCACGCCGGGGCCCTCGGGGCGGGCCAGGGCGTGGTCCACCTCGTCGGACAGGTCCTGGACGTGGAAGGCGCCGCCGGTCACGTAGCCGACGTAGCTCCCGTCGGGGGACAGGCGCGGGTCGATCACGGGGCCGGGCGTGGCCAGGCGGCGCACGCCCGCGGTCTTCAGGTCCACCGCGTACAGGCCGCCGGCGAGGGCGAAGACGGCCGTGGTGACCGCGCCGTCGGTGCTGTAGCCGACGATGCCGCCGGCCTGCTCGCGGCTGCGCTCCCGGCGGGCGCGCTCCTCGGGCGGCAGGTCCTCCGCGCCCGCGTCGAGCGCGCGCGGGTCGGCGATCAGCCGCTCACCGCCTCCGGCGACGTCGAACTCCCACAGGCAGGTGACCGGGTCCGAGCCGCTCCTCGTCCGCAGGAAGACGACTCGGGAGCCGTCGGGCGAGATCGTGAAGCCACGCGGCACCCCCAGGGTGAAACGGCGGGTCCGGGCATGCAGACGAGGGAAGCTCTCACTCATACCGCTCATCCTGCCAGCTTGACAGCGCATTCCACGGTGCCCGCAGACGTTCGAGTGAAGGCTGTTATGAAAGAAAATGGGCATACAAGACTTAAGATGCGAATTACCTGTTCGTCGGGGCGGTCATCGGCTTGTGGATTCCTGCGCGCCCCGGCCGTCCCCGATGCCCCGATACGCTCTGAGTCATGAACGATCGGCGCCTGCTGCTGGTACACGCCCACCCCGACGACGAGACGATCGGCACCGGGGCCACCATGGCCAAGTACGCCGCCGAGGGCGCCCACGTCACCCTGGTCACCTGCACGCTGGGCGAGGAGGGCGAGGTCATCCCGCCGGAACTCGCCCATCTGGCCGCCGACCGCGACGACACGCTGGGCGCGCACCGCGTCGGCGAGCTGGCGGCGGCCTGCGCGGCGCTCGGCGTCGCCGACCACCGCTTCCTGGGCGGCGCCGGGCGCTGGCGCGACTCGGGCATGATGGGCGCCGCCTCCAACCACCGCCGGAACGCCTTCTGGCAGGCCGACCTCGACGAGGCCGCCGGGGAACTGGTCAAGGTGATCCGCGAGGTGCGCCCCCAGGTCCTCGTCACCTACGACGACAACGGCTTCTACGGCCACCCCGACCACATCCAGGCCCACCGCGTCTCCTGGCGCGCCTTCGAGCTCGCCGGCGACCCGGCGTTCGGCGAGGGCGAGCCGTGGCGGATCGCCAAGTTCTACCTCACCGCGATGACCAGGTCCGCCGTCCGCCGGGCCGCCGAGGCGATGCGCGAGGCGGACGCGCCCTTCCAGGTCGCCGAGGCCGAGGACGTGCCGTACGGCTGCGCGGACGGGGACGTCACGACCGAGATCGACGCCCGCGAGCACGTCGGCGCCAAACTGGCGGCGATGCGCGCGCACGCCACCCAGATCAGCGTGGACCCGCCCTGGTTCGCCCTGTCCAACGGCATCGGCCAGCAGGCGTTCGGGGTCGAGCAGTACATCCTGCGCCGCGGCGTGCCGGGGCCTCCGGGGCCCGGGGCGCCGGTCGAGGCCGGCGGCGTCGGCGAGCCGTACGACCGCGAGGACGATCTCTTCGCGGGCATCGACTAGCCTCGGTGGTCGTGGAGGGAATTCCGGAGACGGGCCCGCAGGCGGGCCCCGAGACAGGCGGGGAGCAGGCGCGGGCGGCCGCGGGGCCGTCCCCGGCGCCGGTCACCGCGGCGGCCTACGCCGTGCTCGTCCTCCTCGGCGCCCTCATGGGCCTCCTGGGCGGCTTCCAGCACTCGTGGTACCTCCGGCCCGTCCCGGTCTCGGCCATCGCCTGGGTCCTGGCGATCTTCGCCGTCTGCCACGGCGCGGGGCGCGCGATGGGCGGCCGGGCGGGGGCCATGGCGCCCGCTGCGGGCTGGCTGGCGGTCACGACGCTCTGGCTGTCCGCCCGCCCCGAGGGCGACCTGGTCATCGCCGACGACGTCTCGGGCTACGTCTACCTGTACGGGGGGCTGCTCGCCGCGCTCGCGGGCGCCCTGCTCGTCCCGCCGGGGAGCGGGTCATTGCTGCTCAGCGGGTACCAACCGGGATCGCACCCGGTGAGATCGGATTCGTCCTGATTGCGTATGGTGGCGTGCGTGCACGTTGAGCAGCAGGTGGACCGTGACGCCTACCGCAGGGCCGTCGGCCGTTTCGCGACCGGCATCGCCGTCGTGACCACCCGGCTCGACGGGGTCGACCACGTGATGACCGTGAACTCCTTCGCGTCGGTCTCCCTGGACCCGCTGCTCGCGCTGTTCTGCGCGGAGAAGATCGCCCGCTTCCACGACGCGGTGCTCGCCGCGGGGGTGTGGGGGGTGTCGGTCCTGCCCGACACCGCCGAGGACGTCTCGCGCTTCTTCGCCCACCGGGGCCGCCCGCTCGAGGGCCAGCTCGACGGCCGCCCGCACCACCACGGCGGGCTCGGCGTCCCGCTGCTCGACGACGCGCTGGCCACCCTGGAGTGCCGGACCACCGCCGTCCACGACGCCGGCGACCACTCCATCGTGGTCGGCGCGGTGGTCGCGGTGGCGACCCCGGCGGAGGGTTCGCCGCTGCTCTACCACGAGGGCCGCTACCGCCGGCTGGGGTGAACCTCTCCCCACGGCGCCTCCCCGTCGCGGACCCGCCCTGTCGCCGGGCGTCCGCAGGGCGCACAATCGCCGTATGCGACGGTGGCACCGGGCGCGGCGGGCGCTCAACTACGCGAACCTCTCCACCCCGCTGGGGCTGCTGGTGGCCCGTCTGGGCCGAGCCAGGCTGACCGCCGGTCCGGACGGCCTCCTGCTGGCGTACGGCTACCGCATCCCGTTCCCGGTGGCGGGGGCGTTCACGGTCGGCAACGTGGTGCTGACCCGGCACGGGGAGGGCTACCTGACCGGTGCCCTGCTCCGCCACGAGGACCGGCACGCCTCGCAGTACGCCGCGTGCGCCGGCCTGCCCATGCTCCCGCTCTACCTCGCCGCGGTGGCCGTCTCGGCGCTGGTCTGCGGGAACCCCGGCTCCTGGAACGTCTTCGAGCGGCTGGCGGACCTGGAGGACGGCGGCTACCCCCGCACGCCGCCGTGGTGGACCCGGGCGAGGGCGCGGCGGCGGGGGCAGCCGGGGAGAGGACCCTCGCCCGGATCCGCCGCGACGGTACGGGCCCCGGGCGCGCCCGCCCCGGGCGGGGCGGCCGCGACCGGGGCCGGGAGAATGCGGCGCATGGAGTTCACGACCGCCGACCTGATCGACGCCCACGGCGACATCCTGGCGAGCTGCGTGACGCAGTTCCGCTCGTACGGCCTGCGCACCCGGTTCGCCGGGCCGATCGCCACCGTCCGCTGCCTGGAGGACAACGCCCTGGTCAAACAGGTCCTGGCCACGCCGGGCGAGGGCCGGGTCCTGGTGGTGGACGGCGCGGGCTCGCTGCGCACCGCCCTGATGGGCGACCTGATCGCCGCCTCCGCCGTCGCCTCGGGCTGGTCCGGAGTGGTCGTCAACGGCGCCGTCCGCGACACCGCCGCCTTCGCCGGCCTCGACCTCGGCATCAAGGCGCTGGGCTCCAACCCCCGCAAGAGCGCCAAGGCGGGCGAGGGCGACCTCGACGTCCCCGTCACCTTCGGCGAGGTCACCTTCGCTCCCGGCGCCTGGCTCTACAGCGACGAGGACGGCATCGTCGTCAGCCCGCACGCCCTCCCGTAGACCCCGGCTCCCGCGGCTTCCGGCGACCTCGCGCGGAGACCCCCGGAAGCCTCCGGCGACCTCGGAGGCCCGACGGCCCGCGACCGTGGAGAGCCGTCTCCGGCGGCCGTTCAGGAGAGATCCGGGGCGAAGACGTCAGCGGCGGTGACCGCGAGGAGGTCCGGGTCCGCGTTGACGACCGACTCGCGGGCGCAGACGGCATAGCGGAGGTCGTCGGGAGCGTCGGTGAGCCCCGTCGCCTTGGCGGTGAGCTTCCGGCGGAGCCTGGCCGCGTCCACTTCGCGGGCCCACTTGGACTCGCCCACCATGACGGGCACCTTGGTGCGGTCGCGTCGCCCGATCACCACGGCGTCGATCTCGTCCTGCCCGTCGGCCCGCCACCACGGACCTACAGCGATCACCGAGGGACCGAGCCGTCCGGCCACGGCCAGGCGCCGGAGGTGATCCCGGAAGGCCTCCTCGTAGACGGCTCCCATGTGACCGTCCAGGTCGGCGACGATCTCACCGACGACGGCCGGTCCCAGCCCGCGCTCGATCTCGGCGCGGTAGCTCTCGAGGACACCGAGATAGAAGGCGAGGAAATTGTCGGCGATCCGGTAGATCCTCCTGCGGGTGCGCCGGGGATCCTCGGTGACGGGGATCTGACGCTCCACCAGCCGCATCTGGATCAACCGGTCGAGCGTACGGCTAGGCTCGGCCTTGACCGCGTCGGAGATCTCCTGGTATTTGGTCTTCCCGGAGGCGATCGCGAACAGGATCGCGGCGGGCAGCGCACCCGACTCCGCCTCGGAACCCACCACCCGTTCCCCCTCGCTGAGCAGGAGAGAGCCGGGCATGCAGGCCAGCCGCCGGAGGTTGTCGCTCACCGGTGCGCTCTGGTCCCACCATTCGAGATACTGCGGCATGCCGCCGACCACGCCGTAGACCAGTGCGCGTTCGGCCGGTCGCAGGTCGGGCAGCATCGCCGCGGCCTCGCGCGGGCGGAACGGATGGAGCAGCAAGGTGAGATCGAAGCGTCCGTAGAGCGGCTCCCGGTAGTCCTGGATGGCCTCCATCGTCCGTACGGAGGAACCACAGATCAGGATGCGGAGCTGGGTCCTGCCGCGAGACCGGTCGAGGAAGGCCCGCAGGATCCCGGGCAGCGCGGGAGAGACGGCGATCAGCTCGGGGAACTCATCGAGCACCAGCAGGAGCGGCTCGTCGCGGGCGGCCAGGGCCAACTGCTCGAGCAGGTCCTCCCAGCGTTCGTACGGCCTGTTGATCAGGTCGCGCCCGGGGCTGGGAACCGCTGCCGCGACCCGGTGGGAGAGCTCCGCCAGCTCGTCCAGGACGGGACGGCGTGCCGCCGTGTGGAAGACGACCCGCCGTCCTGCGGAGAATCGTTCGATCAGCGCGGTCTTGCCGACTCTCCGCCGACCCCACAGCAGTGCGGGGCGGGGGAAAGAGCCGCCCCACCAGTGCTCCAGCGCCTCAAGCTCCGCTGTCCGGCCGACGAAACGCCCAATGCTCATGGCGGCAAACTAACATGGCATGCAACTAACGTCTGATGTTAGTTGCATGCCATGTTAGTTAGAGGGCCGTCTCCAGGACCGTGGAGCGGGTCGCGAAACCGTGGCGCAGGTAGAAGCGCACGGCGCCCTCGTTGCCGGCGTAGGCCGTCACCCCGGCGTACTGCGCGCCGTGCTCCCGGGCCCAGGCTCGGAACTCCGCCACCAGCCGTGCCCCGACGCCGCGGCCCCGGTAGGGCGGCTGGACGTACATGCTGCCGAGCGTCGCCACCGCGACCGGCCGCATCGCGGTGGGCCCGGACAGCGAACCGGTCAGGTGGCCGACGATCCGCCCCCCGTCGTCGGCGACCATGACCAGGCGGGCCGGGTCGTCCATCGCCGCGGCGAACCTGGCCGCGCCGTGCTCGCGCGGCCAGGCGATGTTCAGTGACGGGTCCCGCGTTCCGGCGTCCTCGGCGAACAGCGCCGCGCTGCAGGCCACCACCCCGTCCAGGTCCTGGGCCTGGGCGGGCCGTACGACAACACCGATCTCACTCATGAGACGGGACGCTAGCGGGCGGCACCGACATTCACCGCAGGCCGTCCCGGGTCGTCCAGAGCTCGTTCTCCGGGAAGCGCACGGCCGAGGCAGGGGGAAGCCGGGGCGGGAGGAGCACGTGCGCCTCCCGGAGAGGGAACCCGGGACTCCCGCTACCGGACCGTCCAGGACTGGCCCTGCGGGGTATCGGCGACCTCGACGCCCAGCGCGGCCAGCTCCCGGGCGAGCAGGTCGCAGGCGGCCTGGTCGCCAGCCTCGCGGGCGGCCCGGCGCCGCTCCAGCAGTTCGGCGGCGCCCGGCGGGAGGGTCGGGGCCGGCCGACGTCCAGCGGCAGATCCAGGCCGAGGACCTGGTCCAGGTGGAGGAAGGCCTCGAACCGCGAGCCCGGGGCGAGCGACTCGTCTGTCTCCATCTCGTCCAGCAGCCGCAGCGCCAGCGGCGTGTCGAGGTCGTCGTCGAAGGCGGCCTCGATCCGGGCGACCCGCTCGGCGGGCATCGGCCGGCTGGGGGACTCCGACCACTCCGCGACACGGGCCCGCCGGCGCCGCAGCGCCCGGTCGGCGGCGCGCAGGGCGTCCCAGGTGAGGTCCACCGGCTCGCGGTAGCGGTGCTCCAGCAGCGCCAGCCGTACGGCCAGCGGGTCGAGGCCCGCCGCGGCCACGTCCCCGAGGGACACCTCCGCCCCGGGGCTCCCGCCTCCGCCCTCGAAGCGCAGCGGCGCGCTGCGGACCGGCCGCCGGGCCGCCCCCGGGGCGACCGCCTCCAGCAGGACGGTCTCCTCGGGGGAGCTCAGCAGGACGTCCCCTCCGGCCGGGGGGAGGGCCTCGGAGACGACGGCCATCTCGGCGAGCAGGACGGCCGCCTCGCTCCCGCGGGGCGAGTGCTCGGGCGGACGCAGGTTCAGCGCCGTCGCGTCCGCGCGGAACACCTCCTCGTGGGAGGGCACGTACTCCCGGACGGAAGGCCCGCCCGAGCCGGGAGCCCCGCCGGTCTGCCCGGTAGCCCCGTCGTGGAGCCCGCCGGAAGCCCCGGAGCCGGTCCCGTGGAGCCCGCCGGGACCCCCGGCCACGCGGTGCAGGACGACCCGGAGCCGGTGCCGCTCGCACACCCGCCTGACCAGGTCCGCCAGGAGGTGCGGCCGCAGGTCGCCCAGCCGGGCGGGGCGGTCCGCGGGCGGGGCGCAGGTGTACATCCGCAGGGAGCGGGCACCCTCGGGCACGACCCGGTCGGTCCGGCCGCCGGGGTCAAGGAGTCTCAGCACGGAACGGCCCCCGTCGTCTCGTCGGGCGGCGCGCACCGGGAAGATCCACCGGGCGGCGTGCGCCGGGAAGATCTGCTGGGCGGTGTGCGCCGGGAAGGCCCATCAGGCGGTGCCCTCCAGGAAGGTGAGGATGTCGCGGTCGCCGCGGTCCCGCAGGCGGACCAGGACCTCGTCGCGGGCCGCGCCCTCGGACAGGCCGATGCGGCCGCCGATCAGGCGCAGGCCCTCGGCCTCCGAGGCCACCGGGGCGGTGTAGCCGATCAGGTGCAGGGCCCGGTTCAGCGCCGGGATGCCGGCGACCGCCGCGGGCAGGTAGCGGGTGAGCAGTTCGCCGCCGTCGGAGACCGTCAGGAAGACGTGGTCGCCCTCGGAGGCGCCCGCGGCCACCAGGATCGGGCGGATGGAGCCCATGGTCGGCTGGTTGTGCCAGCTGATCACCACGTCGCCCGACGGGGTGGAGGCGGTGAGCTGGCCTCCCGGGGCCATCCCGAGATAGGCGGCGAAGCCGGTGGGCAGTGGCGAGCCGGAGCCGCGCAGGTGCTCGGCGTTGACGTCCACCCGGTGCCACCAGCGGCCGTCCCGGCTGCGGAAGCAGCGGCGGGTCGAGGCGACGTCGCGGCGCGGCTGGTAGTCGCTCTGCTCGGCCCCGGCCACCCGGATCCACCCGCGCTGGGTGCGCTCGAATCCGGGACCGCCCGCGTAGGCGCGCACCGAGCTCTCGCTCACGTCGTAGCGGGAGGTCAGGTTGGTGACGATCGTGTTGACCGGCGCCTCTCCGCCGGCCCGCTCGATCTCCCGGGCGATCATCTCGCGGATGCCGAGGTACTGCTCGCCGCCCCAGCGCGTCAGGCCGTACTTGTTCCGGTCCAGCCGCAGGAACCGGTCGTCGGCGGTGAGCTGGTTGCGGATGCCGACCAGGCTGTAGTCCTCGCCGATGCGCTCCTGGATCTCCTCGGGGGTCAGCGCGCCGCCGGCCACCGCGAGCACGGCCTCGGCCTTGTCGTTGACGCTGCGCGGCCAGGGCACCACGTGCTCCTCCAGCACCCGCAGCTGGGGCACCGAGACGAGCCACCGCTCGGCCACGTCCTCGCGGATGCCGAGCTGGCTGACCAGCGTGACGGCCTCCGCCAGGGGCCGGGGCCCGTCGGTGAACAGCTGCCGGGTCTTCTCCCGCAGCTCGTCGGCGCCCCCCGCGACCAGCCACCCGTCGACCTGCTCGTAGCCGGTCAGCAGGGTCCGCACGAACCGCCAGGCCGGGATGGAGAGCGTCTTCAGCTCCGTGCGGTGCCACGGCACCGCCGCCGCGAGGTCGTCGGCGGGCACCGCCGAGCCGAGCCGGCCGCGCAGCCACGACACGTGCGCCACCAGCGGGGCCGCGTCCGGGCCGGAGAGCCAGGTGTCCACGTGGTCGCGCAGGTCGCGCTCGATCTGCCGGATGCGCTCGCGCGTCACCGAGAACCGCTGGGCCAGCTCGTCCAGCGTCACCCGCTGGGAGGCGTACAGGCGGTCCCGGGCGATGGCGCGCTGGCGCTCGTCCAGGGTGGCGAAGACCTCGTCGATCAGTTCCGGCAGCGGCCGGTCCGGCCGGGAGACCGGAACGGGGGCGACGCTGTCCTCGGTCACGGGTTCGAGCAGCCGCTCCAGCACCCCGGTGAAGAGCTTGTGCACGGTCTCGCGGCCGAGACCCTCGGGCGTGTGCACGCTCGAGGCCGGGTCGGCGAACCTGAGCAGGGGCAGGACGTCGCCGAGCATCAGATGGCCCCAGCACGACAGGGCGAGGTCGGCGAGCCGCCCCGCGACCTCGGGGGTCCCGACGACGGAGCAGGCACGCTCCAGCGGAAGCGCCTGCCACCACGCCTCGGGGAGGCGGGGGTCGTTGGCGATCGGCGCTACCTGGCCGGGAGAGGTCCAGCGCAGGGGTGGCGCGATGTCGCTCAGGCTGAGGTTCATTGGGGTCCAACCGGCAAGGGGAATGTATCCGCAGTTCAGAGTATGTGATCAGCTGGGAAGGAACGGGCTGGCCCGCCCGGAGTGGGAGACGTAGAGCAGTTCCCGCGCCCGGGTGCAGGCCACGTACAGCAGGCCCCGTTCGCGCTGGAGGTCGTGCGCCCGGGCCGAGAGGTCCTCCCCGGCCGGGGTGAGCGAGCCGGGGTCGGGCACCACCCCGTCGGCGACGCCGATCACGGCCACCCGCCGGAATTCCAGCCCCTTCATGCCGTGCAGCGTGGTCACCCGCACCCCCGAATCCCGCAGGGCGGCCCTGGCGTCCCGGACGAGCCCGGGGGTCCTGGCGGCGACGGCGATCTCCCGCGGAGGCACACCGTCCTCCCGGATCCACCGCCAGACGTGCGCTACCAGGCCGTTCAGCTCGTCCTCCGATGAGTCATAGGCGCGGACCACGGGATGCGGGCCGTGTCGGGTGGCGCGGAAACCGTACATCTCCTGCACTCCGGCCACCAGCCCGTCGGCAGGCCCGCCCCCGCGCAGCCGTACCCCCCAGGAGAGGATTTCCCCCGGAAGACGGTGGGACACCTGAAGCCGCTGCTGGACCGCGTCGATTCCGAGCGAGGCGAGCGAGACCCGGGTGTCGAGGACGCGCTGGTGCGGGTCGCCCACGATGAACAGGTCGTCCGGCGCGTGCGGCACCGCGGCGCGCAGCAGCCGCCACTGCACCGGGTGCAGGTCCTGCGCCTCATCCACCACGATGTGCCGGTACGGCTCCCGCCGGGGCGCGGCCTCCTCCAGCAGGTCGCCGGTGGTCTGGCCGAGCAGGATCGACGCCTCGGCGGCGAGCTGGAGCAGGGTGCGCTTGCCGCGCTCGGCCAGCCGCCCGGTGACGTGCTCGACCGCCGCCCACACGGCGGCGCGCTCGTCCGCGGGAAGTGCGACGCCGCGGCCAGGCCGGGGAGCGGACAGGTACTCGTCCAGGGTGCGCAGGTTCTGCGCCAGGATCACCTGCTCCCACTCGCGCAGCAGGAACGCCGGGCTGCGGCCGCCGGCCGCCTCCCGCCAGAGCGCGCCCAGCTCGTCCGAGGCGACCAGGACGGGCGGGTGCCCCTCGGCGTCGGAGACGATGCGGTGGGCCAGCCGGTCCACGTTGCCGACCTCGACGCGCTTGCGGACCACCCCGTCCTCGATGAGCAGGTCGAGCCGGGAGGACAGCTCGCCGCTCAGCCGCTGGGAGAAGGTGACCAGCAGGACCGGGCCCGCGCCGCGCGCGGCGAGGAAGACGGCCCGGTGCAGGGCGAGGAGGGTCTTGCCGGTGCCCGCGCCGCCGGTGACCAGGACCGGCCGGTCGTAGGACTCCCGGTGGGCGAGCCGGTACTGGACGGGGTGCAGGAACACGCACCAGCCGGGCGCGTCGAGCACGTGGTTCAGCTCGCGCGGGTCCGCGGCGAAGACGGCGCGGTCCGGGCTGCGCACGAGCGCGGCGGCGAGGTCGTCCGGGTCGATCGCGGCGGCGCCG
>NZ_CDRNDK010000039.1:0-27517 GCF_977012225.1 Planomonospora algeriensis
CGCGCGCCCGCCGGGGCCGGGCCGGGAGGTCGCCGGGCGGTCAGCGGTCCAGCGGGTTGGCCTCGATGCGGCCGACGACGCCGCCGCGGACGAACTCCCCGGCCAGACTCTCCGGCTTGCGTTCCCCCTGCGCCTTGATGCAGGCGGCGAACTCCTTGCCGATCTCCAGCCGGGGATGGCGCTCCAGCACCTCGGCCCGCAGGCCGGCGGGCCAGTCCTCCGGTCGCCGGCCGGAGATGTCCAGGCCGGTGGAGAGCTCCAGCAGGTGCCCCTCGGGGTCGGCGGCGACGTCCACCTCGGCCCACATGTGCCGCACGACCACCTCCGAGGCGCGCCTGCGGCGCTCGACCGGCCAGCCCGCACCCGCGGCGAAGACCCACGCGACGTGCCCTCCGGCCTCCTCGAACGGGACCGTGTGGCTGTCGAACTCCGGCACCAGCCCGATGTCGTGGAACATCGACGAGACGTACAGCAGCTCGGCGTCGAAGGCGATGTCGCGTGCCTGCGCATAGGCCGCCGCCCACAGGTAGGCCCGGACCGAGTGGTTCAGCAGGGAGGGCGAGCAGTAGGCCGTGGCCGTCTCCAGGGCGGCGCGGCAGACGGCGGTGTCGGGAACCGTGATGTCGGCGAGTCTCATGCCGACCAGCATGTCCGGCCGGGCGGAACCGGGCGAGCGGCCGGGAGGCCATCCGTCGATAGGATCCCGCCATGAATCCCCCGGTCGCGGGTTTCTCGACGGTGGCGGTGCTGCTCTTCGACGAGATCCCCCTCTTCGAGGCGTCGGTGCCGATCGCGGTCTTCGGCGAACGGCGGGAGGGCATGCCGGAGCTCGACGTCCGGGCGGTGGCCGCCGAGGGCGGCCCGGTGCGCACGGACGCCGGCATGACCCTCGCCGCGCCGTACGACCTGGACGCCGTCGACGACGCCGACCTGGTGATCGTGCCGACCTGGCGGAACCCGTCCGCCGGCCGACCGCCGTCGCCGGAGGCGCTGGAGTCGCTGCGCCGGGCCCACGGCCGGGGCGCGACGGTCGTCTCCCTGTGCCTCGGCACGTTCGTGCTGGCGGCCACCGGGCTGCTGGACGGGCGCCCGGCCACCACGCACTGGCGCTACACGGGGCTCCTGGCCTCGGCGTACCCGCGCGTCGAGGTCCGGCCCGACGTGCTCTACGTGGACGAGGGGGACATCCTCACCTCGGCGGGCAGCACCGGCGGCATCGACCTCTGCCTGCACCTGGTCCGCCGCGCGTACGGCACGCAGGTGGCCAACACCATCGCCAGGAGCCTCGTCACGCCGCCGCACCGGGCCGGCGGCCAGGCCCAGTACATCGACCGCCCCGTCCCGGCCCCGGCGACCGGCGACCCGTTCGGCGACGCCCTCGACTGGGCCCTGCGCCACCTGGACCGGGAGCTGAGCGTGGACGCCCTCGCCGCCCGGGCGCTGATGAGCCGCCGCACCTTCGACCGCCGTTTCCGCCGGGCCACCGGGACCACCCCCGCCCAGTGGCTGCTCCACCAGCGCGTCCTGCACGCCCAGCGGCTGCTGGAGACGACCGCCGAGCCGGTCGAGCAGGTGGCCCGCAGGTCGGGCTTCGCCTCCGCGGTGGCGCTGCGGCCGCACTTCCGCCGGCAGGTGGGCGTCCCTCCCACCGCCTACCGGGAGGCCTTCGGCCCGAGCGGCCCGGACGGCCCGGACCCCCCCGGTCACGCGAACGGTGCGGGTCTCGCGGTGACCGGCTGAGCGGGCGCTCACATGAGACCGCCCGCACCGCGGGAGCCGCAGCCGGCCGTCCGCCCCGATCCCGACCTGGGCCGGGGCCCGTTAAACCGTTCCCGTGCATCTGGTTGCTAACGATGTGCTGGAAGAGGGCATCCCCGCTTGACCGGTTTGGTGGGATTCGGTCAGCTTGATCCGCCCTCTTCACTCGGCCCGGAAGGAACTGGCGTGCGCCGCCGCACACGAGCACTCGTACTCCCCACCGCCCTCCTGCTGACCTGCGGCGCGATGGTCGGCACCGCCCAGACCGCCGGCGCCGACGGCGCCGCGGTCAAACGCACGGCCGAGTGCCAGGGCGACTGGCTGCCCGCGACCCCGACGTCGCCGGACATCATGGCCGGGGAGGTGGAGTTCCTCGGCCTGCCCCCGGTGAAGGTGGGCAAGGACGTCGACTGGCGGACCGACCCCTACCGCAACCGCTCCTGGAGCATGGTCTTCCACTCCCTGCGCTGGATGGGCCGCCTGGTCGCCGACTACGAGACCAACGGGGACAAGGCCTACCTGACCCGCGCCACCGAGATCGCCAAGGACTGGGTGGCGGACAACCCCCGCCGCGGCGGGGCAGCCCGTACGCCTGGCAGGAGCACCCGATCGCGCTGCGCGCCCCCGCGCTGGTCTGCCTGAGCAAGCACGTCGGCGAGTCCTGGCTGACCAGGAGCCTGGCCGAGCACGCCTCGATGCTGTCAGACCCGAAGCTGTACGAGAAGGGCCACAACCACGGCATCGACCAGGACATCGCGCTGCTGGGCATCGGCTGCCGCTACAAGCGCGACGAGTGGTCCTCTTTGGCGATCCGCCGACTGACCGAGACCGTGGATCTCGACGTCGACTCCCAGGGTGCGCTGCGCGAGCAGGCGCCCCGCTACGCGACCTACGTCCACGACCGGCTCAAGGTGGCCATGGACGGCATGAAGGAGTGCGGCCGGAAGGTTCCCGCGTCGATCGAGCGCCGCTGGGAGTCGCTCAAGGACTTCGTCGCCCACTCCACCCAGCCCAACGGCTTCATGGTGCCGATCGGGGACGGCGGCGCCGACGTCCGCCCGGTCGGCTACGACAGCCCCAAGAAGACCGTGAAGGTGTACCGCAACGGCTACGTCTACGGCCGGACCGCCTGGGGCAAGCCGGAGTCGGCGTTCTACTCCATCCGGTTCGGTCCGGGCACCAAGTACCACGGCCACGAGGACCACCTGGGCGTCACCTACTACGCCCAGGGCCGCGACGTCCTGGTCGACGCGGGCTTCCACTCCTACGAGAACAGCGGCTACCGCCGCTGGACGATGTCGCCCGAGGCGCACAACGTGCCGGTCGTGGCCGGCGCCCGCTTCCGCCCCCGGACCGCCACCGCCCTGAGCAGGTCGTCGATCGGCGAGGACCGGCAGAGCTACCGCCTCACCGACAAGGCGTACGGCGTGCCGCGCACCCGCTCGGTCCTGGTCGGCCACGGCGAGGACCTGATGGCCGTGCTCGACACGGTGCCGAAGGGCTCGAAGGTGAGCAGCCTGTGGCACTTCGCCCCGGGCCTGTCGGTGGTCTCCAACGAGGGCGGCCGGGTCGTCGTCAAGGACAAGACGGGCTGGAAGGCGACGCTGGTCCAGCTCGCGATGCCGGCCTGCACGCCGGTCGGCGGCCAGAAGGTCGTCCGCGGCGCGAGCAGCCCCTACCAGGGCTGGGTCTCCACCGCCTACCTGAAGAAGGAGGCCGCCCCCGCCGTCGTCTCCCCCGCCGTCGCGGGCGGGCTGCTGACCGTGGTAGTGCCCGGCACCGACCAGCCCTCGGTCTCCTGCTCCGGCGGCCGGGTGAAGCTGGAGACCGCCAAGGGCTCGGCCTCCTTCAAGGCCGGTCGCGCGGACCTCTCCTGACGCGGCGGCGGGACCGCGGCACCCTGCCCCCGGGGACGGGGCGCCGCGGTCCCGCCCGCCGGATGCGGCGCCGTATCCCCGGCTTCGTTCCCGGCCGCCGGGACCTCAGCCCGCCTCGTGCCCCGCGCGCAGCAGGCCGTACGTGACGGCCTGCTCCAGGGCCTGCCAGGAGGCCTCGATGATGTTCTCGTCGACGCCCACGGTCGCCCACTCGGCGGTCGCGTCGCTGGAGGTGATCAGCACGCGCGTGATCGCGTCGGTGCCGTGCGCGCCCTCCAGGATCCGCACCTTGAAGTCGATCAGCTCGACCCCGGCCAGCTCCGGGTAGAGCCGCTCCAGCCCCGCCCGCACGGCCCGGTCCAGCGCGTTGACCGGGCCGTTGCCCTCGCCGGTGGCGACGATCCGCTCGCCCTTGGCGTGCAGCTTGACCGTGGCCTCGCTGATCAGCTCGCCGCCGCGCGTGCGCTCGACGATGACCCGCCAGGACTCGACCGCGAAGTGCCGGCGCCGCTCGCCCGCCACGGTATCGCGGAGCAGCAGCTCGAAGGAGGCGTCGGCCGCCTCGAAGGTGTAGCCCCGCGACTCCAGGTCCTTGACCCGGTCCACCAGGTCGCGCGAGGTCTCGGGCGACAGCTCGTAGCCCAGCTCGCGCCCCTTGAGCTCGACAGAGGCGCGCCCGGCCATGTCGGAGACGAGCATCCGCATGTCGTTGCCGACCTGCGCCGGGTCGATGTGCTGGTAGAGGTTGGGGTCGACCTTGATCGCACTGGCGTGCAGCCCGGCCTTGTGCGCGAAGGCGGAGACGCCGACGTAGGGGGCGTGGGAGTTGGGGGTGACGTTGGTCACCTCGGTGATCGCGTGCGCGATGCGGGTCATGTCGGCCAGCGCCTCCCGCGGCACGAGGTCGAAGCCCCGCTTGAGCTGGAGGTTGGCCACCACGGTGAACAGGTTGGCGTTGCCGGAGCGCTCGCCGTACCCGTTGGCGCAGCCCTGCACGTGGGTGGCGCCGGCCTTGACCGCGGCCAGCGTGTTGGCCACCGCGCAGCCGGTGTCGTCATGGCAGTGGATGCCGACGCGGGCGCCGGTGCCGACCGCGGCGTGGACGACCTCGGCGAGCTCGTCGGGGAGCATGCCGCCGTTGGTGTCGCAGAGCGCGATCACCGACGCGCCCGCCTCCGCGGCGGTCCGCAGGACCTCCAGCGCGTAGGCCGGGTTGGAGGCGTAGCCGTCGAAGAAGTGCTCGGCGTCGAGGAAGACCCGCTGGCCCTCCGCCCTGAGGTGGGAGACCGTGTCGCGGATCATCGCGAGGTTCTCCTCCAGGGTGGTGCGCAGGGCCAGCTCCACGTGCCGGTCGTGACTCTTGGCGACGAGGGTCACGACCGGCGCGCCGGATTCGCGCAGTGCGGCGACCAGCGGGTCGTCGGCCGCCTTCACCCCGGCCCGGCGGGTCGCGCCGAACGCGGCGAGCTGCGCGTGCTTCAGGTCGAGCTCGGTCCGAGCCCGCCGGAAGAACTCGGTGTCCTTGGGGTTCGCTCCGGGCCAGCCGCCCTCGATGAACCCGACGCCCAGGCCGTCCAGGTGCCGCGCGATGGCCAGCTTGTCGGCCACCGTCAGGTTGAGGCCCTCCTGCTGCGCCCCGTCGCGGAGCGTGGTGTCGTAGACGTGGAAGCGGTCGTCGGTCATTGAGGATCTCCTTCGCGGTGCGATGATCGCCGCGCGCCCGTCCGGCTCCGGGAAACAAAAAGACCCCTCACGGACGTGAGAGGTCTGCGCGCTGGCGGTGTCCCTTTTCAGCCAGCGCGCCTGCCGATAATGAGCAGACCGTAGAACATGATGCCTCGAAGTCTGCCATACGCTGCCACCATCTGACACATTGATCTCGGGATACGAGACGTACGGCCCGGCGCCGCGGGAGGGGCCCCGCCCCGGGAGATCGACTCCGACCGGCGAGAATGGCCGGATGAAGGCGACTTATCTCGAACCGGCCGTCGGGCAGTACCTGCTCGCGCACACCGCCCGGCCCGACGAGCTGCTGAACGCCCTGGCCCTGGAGACGCGCGAGCTCATGGGCGAGCGGGCGAACATGCAGATCGCCCCCGACCAGGGCCGCTTCCTCACCATGATCGCCCAGATCTCCGGCGCCCGGAACGCCGTGGAGGTCGGCACCTTCACCGGCTACTCCTCCGTCTGCCTGGCCCGCGGCCTGGCCCCCGGCGGCCGGCTGACCTGCTTCGACTCCAGCGAGGAGTGGACCGCGGTGGCCCGCCGCTACTGGGAGAAGGCCGGGGTCGCCGACCGCGTCGAGCTCCGGCTCGGCCCGGCCGCCGAACGGCTGCGCGAGCTGACCGGCGGCCCGCCCGTCGACCTGGCCTTCATCGACGCCGACAAGCCCGGCTACCCGGCCTACTACGAGATCCTGATGTCCGTCCTGGCCCCGGGCGGGGTGATCCTCGTCGACAACACCCTGTGGGGCGGCCGGGTCGCCCACCCCAAGGAGCGCGACGAGACCACCCAGGTGATGCGCGAGTTCAACGACCTGGTCATGGCCGACCCCCGGAGCACCTCGATCATGATCCCCATGGCCGACGGCCTGACCATGATTCGAAAGCACTGACGGCGGTCACCCGGCCTCCGGGCCGGCCGGTTCCGCGGTCGCGGAACCGGCCGGGCCGGAATCCGGGCGGCCGCGGGCCGGCGGGGAGCCGGTCAGCAGATCTTGTGGACCCAGCCGTGCGCGTCGGGGCGGGTGCCGTACTGGATGCCGGTGAGCTCCTCGCGGACGCGGCGGGTGACCGGGCCGGGGGTGCCGTCGCCGACCGTCCAGGCGCGGTCGGCGCCCTTGACCGAGCCGACCGGGGTGACGACCGCCGCGGTGCCGCAGGCGAAGACCTCGGTGAGCTCGCCGGACTCGCAGCCCGCCTGCCACTCCTCGATCGAGATGCGGCCCTCCTCGGCGGTGAGGCCGAGGCTGTCGGCCAGGGTCAGGATCGAGTCGCGGGTGATGCCCGGCAGCAGCGTGCCGGTGAGCGCCGGGGTGAGCAGGCGGTCGCCGTAGACGAAGAACAGGTTCATCCCGCCCATCTCCTCGACGTAGCGGTGCTCGTTCGCGTCCAGCCAGACCACCTGGTCGCAGCCCTGCTCGACGGCCTGGCGCTGGGCCACGAAGGCCGCCGCGTAGTTGCCGCCGCACTTGGCGAAGCCGGTGCGCCCGGGGCCGCGCGGGTGTACTCCGTGGAGAGCCAGACCGAGACCGCCTTGCTGGCGCCGAAGTAGGCGGCGGCCGGGGAGGCGATCACCATGAACCTGTAGTTCCTCGACGGATAGTTCACGCCGAGTGCGGGCTGCGTGGCGATCATGAAGGGCCGCAGGTAGAGGCTGTGCCCCTCGGTCGTCGGCACCCACTCCCGGTCGGTCTGGACGAGCAGTTCCAGCGACTCGACGAACGTCTCCTCGGGCAGCTCGGGCATGGCCATGCGCAGCGCGGAGGTGTTGAAGCGGGCCGCGTTGGCGTACGGCCGGAAGGAGACGATCGCGCCGCCGCTCGGCTGCCGGTAGGCCTTGAGGCCCTCGAAGAGCTCCTGGGCGTAGTGGAAGACCGAGGTCGCCGGGTCCAAGGTCAGCGGGCCGTACGGCGTGAGCCGGGCGTCGTGCCAGCCCTCGCCCTCGGTGTAGTCGATCGAGATCATGTGGTCGGTGAAGACCTGACCGAACCCGGGACTCTCCATTACCCGCTCACGCTCTGCCGCGGTGCGCGCGTGGTCGGAGAGCTGCACATCGAAGCTGAGCTTCTGAGCGGTGGTCATGACGGAGATCCTTCTCTTTGTGGCGGGTCTACCCTTTAGTCCATTCTGCGACGGACCGGGTAACGGGAAACTACTGCATTCCGGCCGGTGATCGGCAGGAGGCGGGACCGGCGAAGGGGTCCGGAGACGCGAAGACGCGCCCGGCGGCTCGCTGGGAGCCGCCGGGCGCGTCTGGGATCGAGGTGGGCGGCTTCCTCAGCCGGCTACTCGGGCGGTGATGTCGTCGCCGATCTCCTGGGTGGTCCGGCCGCTCCAGCCGGTCAGCCGCTCGACCAGGTCGTCGGCGACGGCCTGCTCGACCCGGGCGGACTCCTCGGCCAGGCCCAGGTGGTCCAGGAGCATGGCGACCGACAGGATCGTGGCGGTGGGGTCGGCCTTGCTCTGCCCGGCGATGTCGGGGGCGCTGCCGTGGACCGGCTCGAACATGCTCGGCGCGGTGCGCTCGGGGTTGATGTTGCCGCTGGCCGCCAGGCCGATGCCGCCGGCGATCGCCGCGCCGATGTCGGTGATGATGTCGCCGAAGAGGTTGTCGGTGACGATCACGTCGAACCGCTGCGGCTGGCTGACGAAGAACATCGAGGCCGCGTCGATGTGGCAGTAGTCGGTCTCGACGTCGGGGTACTCCAGGCTGACACGGTCGACGGTGCGGGCCCACAGGTCGCCCGCGTAGGTCAGCACGTTGGTCTTGTGGACCAGCGTCAGCTTCTTGCGGGGGCGGGAGAGCGCCTTGTCGAAGGCGTAGCGGACCACGCGCTCGACCCCGTGGGCGGTGTTCACCGACTCCTGGGTGGCGATCTCGTGCGGGGTGCCGCGGCGCAGCACGCCGCCGGCCCCGGCGTACAGCCCCTCGGTGCCCTCCCGCACGACGATCATGTCGATGTCCTCGGGGCGGGCCTCGCCGAGCGGGGTCTCCACCCCGGGGAAGAGCTTGACCGGGCGGAGGTTGACGTAGTGGTCGAGGTCGAAGCGGAGCCGGAGCAGCAGCTCGCGCTCCAGGATCCCCGGAGGCACGCTGGGGTCGCCGATCGCGCCGAGCAGGATCGCGTCGTATCCGCGCAGCTCGTCCAGGACCGTGTCCGGGAGGGTCTCACCGGTCTCGTGGTAGCGCTTGGCGCCGAGATCGTAGGTGGTGGTCTCCACCTTCGCCCCGACCGCTTCGAGGACCTTCAGACCTTCGGTGACGACTTCGGTCCCGATCCCGTCACCCGGGATGACCGCCAGGCGGATGTTACGCGAATCCATGCTGGAACCTTACCGGTCCGTCCCGGTGGTCGGACACCGGTCTCACGGGTTGGACACTTCGGGCGTCTCGGACAGATCGGGCTAGCGGTTCGGCGCACCGCCGTTGTCGCGGCGGTCCAGCGCCGCCTGGAGGGCCTCGGCGGCCTCCTCCTTGGCGTCCTCGGGACGGTTCCAGGGATACATGTCGTACATGGCGACTCTCATTCGGTCGTACGGAAAGCAGCACGGGACCAGGGGGAGGGGTCCGGAGGTGCCGATCGCGGCCCCGGACCGGGCCTGGGGTCGCGGGTCCGGATCACGGACCGGCGACGAGGGGCTCACAGCCGGCGAGGCGCCACCGCACCGCGGCGGGTCGCCGGCCTGCCCTTCAGGCCCCGCCGCGGCAGGTAAGGATGGTGAGAACCTGGCGCATTTCATTCCAGATTACCTGGTCATCGCGGTGCCGTCTCGCCCGCTGTATGGACTTCCCACATGCTGAGACGGCCGCCGCCCCTCGACTGAGGGACGGCGGCCGTCTCGGAGAGCGTCGCCGCGGGTACCGCCCGCCGGTCGCGGCGGGCGGGGCCGCTAGTCGGCCAGGTCGACCGAGCGGCCGCCCTCGGCGCCGATCTCGGCGACGATCTGCTCGACGACGTCGGCCGGGATCGCGGTGTCGACGGTCAGCGCGATGAGCGCCTTGCCGCCCTTGGCGTGCCGGGCCACCTGCATGGAGGCGATGTTGATGCCGTGGTCGCCCAGGATGCGGCCGACGACGCCGACGACGCCGGGGCGGTCGGAGTAGGTGAAGAACGACAGGTGGTCGGTCGGCTCGATCTCGATCTGGTAGCCGTTGACCTCGACGATCTTCGTGATCTGCCGCGGACCGGACAGGGTGCCCGAGACCGAGACCGTGCGGCCGTCGGCCAGGACGCCGCGGACGGTCACCACGTTGCGCCAGTCGGGGCTCTCGGAGCTGGTGACCAGCTCCACCGTCACGCCGCGGTCCTTGGCCAGCAGCGGGGCGTTGACGTAGGTGACGGAGTCCTCGACCACGTCGGTGAAGACGCCCTTGAGTGCGGCCAGCTCCAGCACCCGGACGTCCTGGGCGGCGATCTCGCCGCGGACCTCGACGTCGAGCCTGGTGGCGACCTCGCCGGCCAGAGCGGTGAACACGCGGCCCAGCTTCTCGGCCAGCGGCAGGCCCGGCTTGACGTCCTCGGCGACGGCGCCGCCCTGGACGTTGACCGCGTCCGGCACGAACTCGCCGGCCAGAGCCAGCTTGACGCTCCGGGCGACCTGGGTGCCGGCCTTCTCCTGGGCCTCGTGGGTGGAGGCGCCCAGGTGCGGGGTGACGACGACCTGGTCCAGCTCGAACAGCGGGCTGTCGGTGACGGGCTCCTTGGGGAACACGTCGATGCCGGCGCCGGCGACCCGGCCCTCCTTGATCGCGGAGTACAGGGCGCCCTCGTCGATGATGCCGCCGCGGGCCACGTTGATCAGGCGGACGGACGGCTTGACCAGGTGCAGCTCCTTGTCACCGATGAGGCCGATCGTCTCCTTGGACTTCGGCAGGTGCACCGTGATGAAGTCGGCCTCGCGCAGGGCCTCCTCCAGCGAGACCAGGCGCACGCCCATCTGCGCGGCGCGGGCCGGCTGCAGGTAGGGGTCGTAGGCGATCAGCTCGACGCCGAAGGGCTGCAGGCGCTGGGCGACCAGCTGGCCGATCTTGCCGAGGCCGAGGATCGCCACGACCTTCTCGTCGAGCTCCACGCCGGTGTACTTCGAGCGCTTCCACTCGCCGCCCTTGAGCGCGGAGTGCGCCTGGGCGACGTTGCGGGCGGAGGCGAGGATCAGCGCGACGGTGTGCTCGGCGGCGCTGGTGATGTTGGAGGTCGGCGCGTTGACGACCATGACGCCGGCCTTGGTCGCGGCCTCCACGTCCACGTTGTCCAGGCCGACGCCCGCGCGGGCGACGACGCGGAGCCGGGGCGCGTGCGCGATGGCTTCGGCGTCCACCTGGGTGGCGCTGCGCACGATGAGCGCGTCCACGTCGGCGAGGGCGGGCAGGAACTGGGCGCGGTCGGCGCCGTCGGTGTGACGGACTTCGAAGTCCGCGCCCAGGACCGCGAGACCGGCCTCGGAGAGTTCCTCTGCGACCAGTACGACGGGCTTGTTCACTGGTGGTTCCTTACGAGACGGGGAGGGCTGCACCGGATCTCACGCAGTCTATCGGCGCTTGTGAACGTGTTCACGAGTGTCCCGCGATCCGAGACGGAGATCACCTCCGGCCTGCGGACGGGGACTGGTACCCAATCTCCCCGAATCTCATGCACAGAACCTTCAACTTGGTATTGCTGCGATAAATCTTCACGATTACCCTCATAAGCCGTGGTCCTCTACCTATCGTTCGTCATATGAGCATCGGCAACCCCGCTCTCGGCGATGTGCTCGCGCAGCACGGCGGCCCGCACCGGCTGCTGGCCGCGCTTGCCGAAGGGGGGGCTCCTCGTCGCCGTGCGACCGGATCGCTCCGTCGTCCTCGGGACGACGCAGACCGGTGACCGGGTGCTGCTCGGATACACCTCCGCGGGCACCTACGCACGGCACGGCGGCAGCCACTCCCTGTCGGACTGCGACGCCGACACCATCCTCGACATCCAGCGCGTCACCGGCGTGCGCGAGATCGTGATCGACGCCGCCGGTCCCACGGCCGCGGCGTGCCGATCGAGGACCTCCTGCGATACCTGCGCTCCACCCGCACCGGTCCCGCGCCGGCGCTGTCGGGCACGACCCCGACCGCCTACGCGACCGGGGCGATGGCGACGGTCAGCCGCGCCTCGGCGGTGAGCTCGGCCGGTCCGGTGAGCTCGGCGGCCCCGCTGGCCTCGGCCGGACCCGTCGGCCCGCTGGCCTCGCCGGTCCCCCCTGTCTCGTCGAGCCCTCCCGCTCCGCCGAGCCGGCCGCTCCCGCCGGCCCGGCCGATGACCACCCCGGTGCCCGCGGCCTCCGCGCAGCCCTGGATCCCCGCGCCGCGCCCCCATCTGTCGGGGCCGATGCAGATGGTCGACCCCGGCTACAAGCGGTGCGCCCATCCGATCCTGCCCGCGCTGCGCGTGGCGATCGCCCAGCTCCTCGCCGACTTCCCGCTCATCCACCACGTGTGGATCTCCGAGGCCCGGACCGCCTCGGGGGCGCCCGGGATCATGCTCCACGTCAAGGTGCACATGTCCGCGGCCGAGGACGTGGTGCGCGACCTGCACCGCATGGTGCGGGCCCGGCTGCCCCAGCTGGCGGCGAGCGACGCGCCGATCCTCATGGCGCGGGTCGCCGACGCGCGCAGCGAGCAGCGCATGATCGAGGTCGGCGCCCACGTGGTCTGCGCCGACGTACGGGACTGACCGCGGCCTCCACGGCTCCTCGGTCTCCTTCGAGGAGTCGCGCGACGTCGCCGAGACGCCCCGGACCGCTCCGGGGCGGAGGCCGTGGTGGGCCCCGGCGCCTCCGCGGGCCGGGTCGGCGTGCCGTACTTCGCGGCGTACGTCCCGGACGCTCCCGGACCGCCGCCGACGGCTGCGGCCTGCGTGGTTCTGGTAACCATGCCCTTGCGGGTCTGGCCGTCCAGCGGTCCTGCGGGCGCTGCGCGCCCCCGGCCGGCCAGGCCGCCGTCCCCGCGGTGATCAGCTTCACCGCGGCGCCGACGACCTGCAAGCACCGGCTCGCGGAGGTTCAACGGAGATGACCCGTTCCAACCCGATCCATCAGCTGCGCTATGCCGTACGGCATCCGGACCGGATCGTCCCGCACGTGCGGAGGCTGGCCCGGGACACCTGGTTCCGGCTGCGCACCAGCGACCACGTCAGCTACTACCGGGCCGTGATGAGGTCGGACACGGCGCGCAACCCCGAGGCGGCGGTGGGCAGCAAGTCGCACGAGCGGTGGCTGGCCCTCGGCCGGATGCAGTTCGACTACCTGGTCGGGCACGGCCTGCGCCCCGAGCACCGGATGCTGGAGATCGGCTGCGGCAACCTGCGCGCCGGCCGCCTGTTCATCGACTACCTCGACACCGGCGGCTACTACGGCCTCGACATCTCCCCCGACATCCTCGTCGCCGCCCAGAGGACCCTCATCGAGTACGGCCTGCGCGACAAGCTCCCGCACCTGACCCCGGTCCGGGACCTGAAGCTGGAGTTCCTGCCCGACGCGCACTTCGACGTGGTCCACGCGCACAGCGTCTTCTCGCACTCCCCGCTGCACGTGATCGAGGAGTGCTTCGCCCACGTGGGGCGCGTCATGCGGCCCGGCGGCTGGTTCGACTTCACCTTCGACCGGACCGAGGGCCGCGAGCACCAGGTGCTGCGCGAGGACTTCTACTACCGGACCGAGACGCTGGTGAACCTGGCCGCCCGGTACGGCCTGACCGCCAAGTTCATGGACGACTGGGAGGAGCTCCCGCACAAGCAGTCCAAGATCCGTATCACCCTGCCGTAGCCCCGTGCCCTCCTGTGACGGGCCGGGGAGGGCACGGGCGCGGGTCAGGCGATCCGGCGGGTGAGCGTCACCTTCGTCCGGGCGGACAGCGCGGCCACCGCCGAGGCGAGCACCGGCAGACCGACCACCACCGCCGCGAGGAAGAGCCACGGGAGCTCGACCGTCGGTGCTCCCTCCGGCAACGGCGGCAGCCCTCTGCCCGGGTTCTCGGCCAGGAAGACGCCGTAGCCGCGCACCGTGGTGGTCATCGGCCAGGCCGCGCCGATGCCGGTCACCACCCCGGCCAGGGTTCCGACCAGCACGCCGAGACCGGCGACGAACCCCGCCTGCCCGGCGACGACGAGCCGGCGGGTGCCGGGCGGCGCGCCGACGGCGGCCATGGTCGCCAGGTCGGGCCGCAGGTCGGCCGCGGCGAGCCCGGTGGCGACGAACGTGCCGCCCAGCACCAGGACGAACGCCGCCCCCAGCAGGATCCAGAGCTGGGCGGCGAGGTCGCCGTTTGTGAACCCCCGTTCCAGGTAGGCGTTCGTCCGGCCGGCCGAGACCGCCGAGAGGTCCCTCTCGAACCGGATCTCCTGCTCCGGGGAGAACGGCCGGGCGCCCAGGTCCGCGTAGAGCCTGCGGGGCGCGGTCGTCAGCCCGGCCGCGCGGAGGGCGGAGGCGGGCAGCACGACGAGGGCGTGCCGGGGGTTCACGGGCTCCGCGGCGACCGCGGGCACCTCGATCTCGCGCTGTTCGCCGTCCCCGTAGGGGACGGCATCCATCCGCAGCCGCCCGTCCCGAACCAGTTCTGGATCGAACACCACGGCCCTGCCCGAGGCCAGCGCCTCCGCCGCCGCCGGGTCGTGTCTGCCCTGGACGAGGCGGAGCAACCGTTCGTCCCCGACCGGCAGGTCTCCGTGGTTTCCCTCGATGTACGGCGTGCGGCCGGACGGGGGCCTGATGTACAGCGCCACGTCCTGCCCTCCGGCATCCCGCACGGCGGCGGCCTCGATGAGCGGCACTCCGGGCAGCCGTCGCCGGGTGGCCTCCCCGACCTCGGCCCACCCGCCGTCGTCGATCTGCCTGCCGCCGACCACCATGGTCCCGGCCGGACGACGCCTGGTAGGAGTCCCGGTTCTCAGCGGAGTTGCTGCTCACCGCGACCCCGCCCGCGGTGAACGCCGCGGTCGCGGTCATCACCGCCGCGACGGCGGAGGCCGTGCGGATCCGGTGCCGGGCGGCGTCCCGGGCGGCCAGGCGGAACGGGAGCGGGAACCTGCCCGCCAGCCCCGCGGCGGCCCTGACCAGCCTCGGTGTCAGCGCGATCAGCCCGAGCTGGGAGAGCAGGGCCGCGGCGAAGACCCAGGTCTCACCGAACCTGACGGCCAGGAAGGCCGCCGCGATGCCCGCGACGAGCAGGACGGCGCCCAGCACGGGGCGACCGGCCCGGTCGCGGGTGTCGTGGGCCTCTCTCCTGCGCCCACCCAGCACCGCCGCCGGGTCCTGGCGGGCCGCCTGTACGGCGGGCACCACCGCGGCCGCCAGCCCGCTGCCCGCGCCCAGTACGGCGACGGCCGCGATCCACGGCCAGGGGACGTCCAGCGGGCCGACCCTTCCGATCAGGCGTCCCGCCTCCAGCGCGGCGGACAGGACGGCGAGGCCGACGCCGAGGGTGAGACCCAGCACCGCCGCCCCACCGCCGAGGACGAGGCCGTCAGCGAGGACCACCGTGCGCAGGTGTCCCGGGGAGCCGCCCTGCGCGGCGATCAGCGCGAGCTCCCGGCGGCGGCGGCGGAGCCCTACCGCGAAGGCGGGGCCGGCCAGCAACACCACCTCCAGTACGACCATGACCCCGGTCAGGCCGATCCCCGCGACCCATTCCACGTCCGTGTACGACGACTCGGCATAGGGCGCGGTGGTGGCGGGCGGGTTCTCCGTGACGGCGCGGGAGTGGGCGAGCAGCCCGGCCGCGTTCAACCTCTGCACCTGCCCCCAGGTGACCGGACCGGGGGTGTCCGCCAGCCAGCCGGTCCCCGCGCCGTCCCGCTCGTCCAGCAGCACGCCGGGGAGACCCACGATCCCCGGGTGGTCCACCCGGTGCGGGTGCTCGACCACGCCGACGACCCGCACCGGCCGGTCCTGCCGCGTCACCGCCAGCATCGCGCCGAGCCCGGCTCCCCTCTCCCTCGTCCCGGCGGTGATCACGACCTCCTGCGGGGAGGCCGGCAGCCGCCCTTCCAGCAGGCGGTACAGGCCCGCCGCCAGCGGGTCACGCAGGTCCACCTCGTGGGCGTCCACCTGCTCGTAGCCGTCCGGTGTCCGGAACTCGACACTGCCCTCGTTCAGCGGCAGCAGCCGCGCCTCCTCTCCGAGGAGCCCCGCCACCTCGGCTGCCGACCGCGGCCGCGTCGAGGTGGCGGCCTCCCCGGAAGAGGCCCAGCCCCCGCCCGTGACGTCCTGGTACACGCCTTCCTGGAATCCGGTCGTCCTGATGTGCACGTCGGCCGCGCCGAGTTTCGCGGTGAGGCCCTCCCGGGGCTCGACGTCGGCGGTCTCCAGGAAGGTCAGCATCGCGGTGACCACGAGGACCGGGAGGCCGATCATGGCCATGATCAGGGCGCTGCGCCCCTTGGCCCGCAGGGCGTCGCGGCGGGAGATGCGCAGGGCGGCGAGCAGGGCCGCCAGCGGGGAGCGGGTGCTCCCGCCCGTCCGGCCGGCGCTCATCGGGCGCTCTCCAGGGACGCGGCGGTGGAGTCGGCGATCTCGCCGTCGCGCAGGAAGACCACCCGGTCGGCCCAGGCGGCGTAGCGCGGCTCGTGGGTGACCAGCAGCACGGCCGCGCCGGCGTCGCAGCGGGTGCGCAGCAGGCGCAGGACGTCGTCGCCGGTGGGGGTGTCCAGCGCGCCGGTGGGCTCGTCGGCCAGGATCAGCCGCCGCTCGCCGACGAGGGCGCGGGCGATGGCGACCCGCTGCCGCTGGCCGCCGGAGAGCTCGTCGGGGAAGCGGCCGGGCTCGGTGATCCCGATCTCGGTGAGGATCTCCGCGGCCTCGCTCCTGGCCTGCCGCGCCCGCACGCCGTCCAGCTCGCGCGGGAGCATCACGTTCTCGGCGGCGGTCAGTGACGGGATCAGGTTGAGGTCCTGGAACACGTAGCCGACGTGCCTGCGGCGCAGCGCCGCCAGCCGCCCGGCCGACAGGCCGGACAGCGGCACGCCCTCGACGGTCACCTCGCCCGAGGTGGGCCGGTCCAGCCCGCCGGCCAGGTTCAGCAGGGTCGACTTGCCGGACCCCGACGGTCCCATCACCGCGACCAGCTCTCCGGCGGCGACGTCCAGGCTCACCCCGCGCAGCGCGGGTACGGCCTGCGGGCCGTCGCCGTGGACGCGGGTCACGTCCGCGAGCCGTACGACCGGGTCGAAACTCATCAGAACTCCTCATCTGGGGAGGGCCCGGATCCCGGCTCCGGGGAGCGGGGGGCCTCCGGCGTCTCCTGCGTGCGGGGGGAGGCCGCGAGCACGGCCTCGCAGTGGTCGAGCCAGCGCTGCTCCGCCTCGGCCTGGAAGACCATCGAGTCGAGCACCAGCCGCTGCGCCGGGCCCTCGGCGCCCGCCATGGCCCGGGTGAGCTCCTGCAGCGCGCGCATGGTCGCGGTGCGCTGGGCCCGGATCACCGGGCGCGGGTCGGCGCCGGCCGCGACCGCCATGGCCAGCTTGACGACCAGTTCGTCCCGGGGCCGGTCGGACCGGGCGACGGGGGTGCTGAGCCATCGCTCCATCTCGGCCCGGCCGGCCTCGGTGATCGTGTAGACGACCCGGCCCTGGGCGTCCTGCTCGCCCGGTGCCACCAGGCCGTCGCGCTCCAGGCGCGAGAGCGTCGTGTAGACCTGGCCGATGTTGAGCGGCCAGATCGCCCCGGTGGACGCCTCGAACTCGGAACGCAGCTGGTAGCCGTAGCGGGGCCCCTGGCTCAGCAGGGCGAGCAGCCCTTGTCGGATCGCCATGAATACTGAGTATGCATACTCGGTATGGTCACGGCAACCGGGGGTGGGGATCCGCATATTCTGGACAGGAATCGTGCTTGGGACCGATACTCGGGGGATGAGCTCGACGCATCCCCCGGCACGCGCATCCGACGGGGACCGCGATCGTGCGATCAACGAGCTCCGGGACCGTGCCGTCGAGGGGCGACTGTCGCACGACACGTTCCTCGGACGCGTCGACATGGCGCTGCGCGCCCGCAACCAGGGCGAACTGGACGACCTGGTCGCCGACCTGCCGCAGCGCGGCCGGCTCCGCCGCATGGTGACGGAGGTCGTCTCCTCGATCTCCGACTTCACCACGCGGGTGGAGTCCGCCTGGCGCCGGCCGCGACTGCCCAAGCTGGCCCTGCCCGGCGACGCCCGCAGCCGCTACGTGGTGGGCCGAGGTTCGGCCTGCGACCTGGTCCTGGCCGACCTGACCGTCTCCCGGATCCACGCCGAGCTCCGCCGGGACGAGGAGGACTGGATCCTCGTCGACCTCGGCTCGCTCAACGGCACCCGGCTGAACGACTGGCGGCTGGTCGGTCCGGCGCGGGTCCGGCCGGGTGACGTGATCTCCTTCGGCGACTGCGCGTTCGTGGTCGTCATGCCCCAGCCGACCTGATCTCCTGCTCCGTGAGGAGATAGCGCGTCGTCAGCAGCACCGCGATCCCGGCGAAGAGGGCGGGGATCAGCGTGCCCCCGTACAGCACGGCCCGGGCGCCGAAACGGGCTGCTCCACCGCCGCGCCCGAGCCGGACTCCACGAAGCCCGCCACGCTCAGCAGCCAGCCGAGCACCAGCGCGCCGAACGCGAAGACCACCGTCTCGGCCGCCGTCCACAGGCCGGTGAACACCCCGGCGCGGTTCCTGCCGGTGACCGCCGCGTCGTGGACGATCACGTCGGAGAGCATGGAGAACTGCAGCAGCTGCAGTCCGGCGTAGCCGACGCCGACGACGAGCACGCACGCGTGCGCGTAGACCGGCCCGAACCCCTCCGTCAGCGCCATCGCGGCCGCCCCGGCGGCGAACAGCACCGAGGCCGCGAGCATCGCCCCGCGCTTGTCGTAGCGCCGCGACAGGGCGACCCAGCCCGGCATCGTCACCAGCAGCGGCCCGACGATGCACAGCAGCAGGGTGCCGGTCGCCCCGGGATCGCCCAGCGTGTAGGTCGCGAAGTACGGCGCGCCCGCCAGCAGCGTCCCGGCGGCGAACATCTGGGCGCAGCTCAGGCCGAGCAGCAGCAGGAACGGCCGGTTCGTGCGGGCCGCGGCGAACTGCGCCCGCAACGACGACTCGGCCTCGGCCCGGACGACCACCGGGGCGCGGGCCGTACCGAAGAAGGAGGCCAGCATCGACACGAGCAGCACCGCGGCGACGATCAGCCCCATGAGCCGGTAGCCGGACACCTCGGTGCCGGCGATCACGGGCGCCACGGAACCGGACAGCAGGATCGCCAGGCCGATGAAGACCATCTTCCACTGCAGGATCGCCGAGCGCTCGTGGTAGTCGCCGGTCATCTCGGCCGGCATCGCCTTGTAGGGGACCTCGTAGAAGGCGTAGGCCGTGGCGGTGAGCAGGTAGCAGACCGCGACGTACGCCGCGGCGGGCAGGCCGGTGAGCGGCGGCCCCGCGAACATCGCGGCGAACGCGACCGGCAGGGTGAGCGCGCCCAGCAGCATCCAGGGGCGGCGGGCGCCGAACCGGGAGACCGTCCGGTCGGAACGCTGGCCGACCCAGGGGTTGACGACCACGTCCCACACCTTGGGGAGGAAGGCCACCAGGCCCGCGATCCAGGCGGGCACGGCCAGCACATCGGTCATGTAGAACAGCAGCAGCAGGCCCGGGACGGTGCCGAAGGTGGCGGTGCAGACCGAGCCGACGCCGTAGCCGAGGCGCACGCCCAGCGGGACGGTGGAGACGGGGGCACCGGACGCCGGTGTGATCATCATCACATTGAACCGCACCAAGTGTCCGCTTGGTAGACCCAGACGGCCCGCCTCCCCCTGGACCGCTCCACGGCGGGCGACCCTCCACCCTTTCCGTCGGAAATATGCACGAGAAGCAACATTTAGGGCTTCTATGCTGTTTTGTCCTAAATTTCGCCACGAGGGGCGTTCGTTGGCGGTGAAATGCGGAATTTATCCAGGTCAGACCATCTGAAGGATGGAGGAACCGACATGCGCAGAGAGCTGGGAGCACTCGCATGCCTCGGCGCCGTGACGGCCCTGAGCAGTCCGGCCGTCGCCGCCCCCGCGGTCGAGCCGACCGCCGAGCCCACCGTGACGAGCGGCGTGGCGGCGACCCCCGAGGAGGACGAGGTGGTGCGACTGACGAACCTCCAGCGCCAGAAGGGCGGCTGCCGCCCCCTCGTCAACAACCCGTACCTCCGCAGGGCCGCCTACGGCCACTCGCTCGACATGGCCACCCAGAACTACTTCAGCCACACCTCCAAGGACGGCCGGAACGTCGGCGACCGCATCAGGGCCGCCGGCTACACCGGGGCCCGGCGCTGGGCGGAGAACATCGCCTGGGGCCAGCAGACCCCGTCCGCGGTGGTCACGGCCTGGATGAACAGCTCGGGGCACCGGGCCAACATCATGAACTGCGCCTACGCCGACATCGGGGTGGGCCTGGCCAAGAACAGCAGCGGCAGGCCGTACTGGACGCAGAACTTCGCCGCCAAGCAGTGACCCGGCGGCGACCCCGTACGGCGATCCGCGGCCTGCGGCGATCCGCGGCGTACGGTGACCGCGCGGTGACGATACGGAGGCCCGGAGGCGCGCCGAGAGGGGCGCCAGGCGGATGCCGGTCACGCGGGGGCGTCCCGCCGAGGCGTTCGGCCCTCCGGCGAAGGTCCGCCGGGGGGCCGAACGTCCTCCGGCCGGCCCTCGCCGCCTCAAGATTTTTTCCTGGAACTTCCTGATCTTTACGGACGTGTCCGGAACTGAAATATGCCTGGTCGAAATCGGTCCAACGGCATTCCGCGACGCGTCAGCCGCCCCTCCGGTTTACCGGAGCCTCAGATTTTTGTCCGAAATTTCGTGACAAGACATGTCTGTGGGGACCAGAATGCGGACCCATCCAGCGTCCACCCATCTGGAGGAACCCACATGCGCAGACCGCTCGGAGCACTCATGTGCCTCGGAAGTCTGGCGGCCCTGAGCACTCCCGCCGTCGCGGCCCACGCCGCGGCAGGCCCGGGGGACATGTGCGGCGTGTCGGTGAGCGCCCCCTATGTCACGCCCGCCGGGAAGATCGAGGCGTCCGCGGCCCGCGCCGGCTGCGAGAACACCTCTCTGGTCCGGCTCCGCATCAAGCGCGCCCAGCCCGGTCCCGACCGGGTCATCAAGAGCGGGTCCCAGCGAGGGATCGTCAACGGTCAGCTGAACGTCACCCTGAACTGCAGCAAGGCCGTCCGCACGTACTACGCCGAGGTCGTCGACTACCGGGGCAACCAGGCCCGGTCCCTGCCGATCCGGCTGTCCTGCTCCCTGCCGGGATTCCCGTCCCCCACGGCCACCGCGGTGCCGAGCGCCACGCCCACCACCCCGGCCCCGCCGAGCAGCAGCCCCACGGCCAAGCCGACCACCCCGGCGCCGCCGAGCAGCAGCCCCGCCAACCCCGGCACGCCCGGCGCCGTGGGCACGGCCGAGGAGAACGAGGTCGTGCGCCTGACGAACATCGAGCGGGCCAAGGGCGGCTGCGCCCCCCTCACGCACGACCCGCAGCTGCGCCAGTCGTCCTACGGCCACTCCGCCGACATGGCGGCCAAGGGCTACTTCGACCACGTGTCCCAGGACGGCCGCACCTTCATGCAGCGCATCCGCGGGGCCGGCTTCACCGGGGGCAGGGCCTTCGCCGAGAACATCGCCTGGGGCTACCCGAACCCGGCCGCCGTGGTCAACGGCTGGATGAACAGCTCCGGCCACAAGGCCAACATCATGAACTGCGGTTACAACCTCATCGGCGTCGGCGCGGCCAAGAACGCGCAGGGCCAGATCTACTGGACCCAGAACTTCGCCACCAGGTAGGACCCGCGGACGGCTGAGGGGTCTCCTCGCCGCTCCCTCCACGTGCTCCGCGGGTCTTCCGCCCGCCTCCGCCGCCGTCCGGGAGGCCGGGCGGGCGGAAGACCCGCGGAGCGCTCCCGGCCGACCCCCCACCGGGAGAAGACGACGCCCCCGCGACGGTCATCCGTCGCGGGGGCGTCGCCGTGCGGGGTCCTCCCCCGCACGGCCGCTGCCGGAACCGGGCCCGGGGACGGGCCTACTTGTCCTTGAGCCAGCTCATCATCGGGCGGAGCTTGGCGCCGGTCTTCTCGATCGGGTGCTCGGCCAGCTCCTCGCGGTAGGCGGTGAAGCGCTTCTGGCCGCCGTCGAACTCGTCGACGAGCTCCTTGGCGAACTCGCCGGACTGGATCTCCGCCAGGATGCGCTGCATCTCCTTCTTCGTCTCCGGCGTCACGACGCGCGGGCCGCGGGAGTAGCCGCCGTACTCGGCGGTGTCGGAGACCGACCAGTACATCTTGTGGATGCCGCCCTCGTACATGAGGTCGACGATCAGCTTCATCTCGTGCAGGCACTCGAAGTAGGCGACCTCGGGCTGGTAGCCGGCCTCGATCAGGGTCTCGAAACCGGCCTTGATCAGCTCGGAGACGCCGCCGCACAGCACGGCCTGCTCACCGAAGAGGTCGGTCTCGGTCTCCTCGGTGAAGGTGGTCTTCAGCGCGCCGGCCCGGGTGCCGCCGATGCCCTTGGCGTACGACAGGACCAGCGGCCAGGCGTTGCCGGTGGCGTCCTTCTCGACGGCGACGAGGCACGGCACGCCGCGGCCCGCGGCGTACTGGCGGCGGACGAGGTGGCCGGGGCCCTTGGGGGCGACCATCGCGACGTCGACGCCCTCGGGCGCCTCGATGAGGCCGTAGCGGATGTTCAGGCCGTGGCCGAAGAAGAGCGCGTCGCCCTGCTGCAGGTTCGGCAGGATGTCCTGCGCGTACAGGTGGCGCTGGATGTGGTCCGGCGCGAGGATCATGATCAGGTCGGCCTCGGCGGCCGCCTCCGCCGGGGTCAGCACGCGCAGGCCGTCGGCCTCGGCCTTCTCGCGGCTCTTGGAGCCCTCGGGCAGGCCGACGCGGACGTCCACCCCGGAGTCCCGCAGGGAGAGCGCGTGGGCGTGGCCCTGGCTGCCGTACCCGATGACGGCCACGACGCGGCCCTGGATGATCGACAGGTCGGCCTGGTCGTCGTAGAAGATCTCAGTCACTTACTTGAACCTTTCAGGGTTTGTACGGCTCTGCTCACGCACGGTCGGGCTCCCTCTCCTCGCGTGCGCCGCGGCCGTCCGGATCCGCTCCGGGCGGCCGCTCCGCTCGCTCGGTGATCCGCCCTCTACGCGGTCCGGTCCAGGGCCCGGAGGGAGCGGTCGGTGATGGAACGGGCGCCGCGGCCGATGGCCACCATGCCCGACTGGACGAGTTCCTTGATGCCGAACGGCTCCAGGACCTTGATGAAGGCCTCCAGCTTGTCCGGCGTCCCGGTGACCTCGATGGTCACCGCGTCGGAGGCGACGTCGACGCAGCGCGCGCGGAACAGGTTGACCAGTTCCAGCACGTTCGAGCGGGTGTCGGCGTCGGCCCGCACCTTGATCAGCATGAGCTCGCGCTGGACCGACTGGCCCGGGTCGAGCTCCACGATCTTCAGCACGTTGATCAGTTTGTTGAGCTGCTTGGTGACCTGCTCCAGGGGCAGCTCCTCGACGTTGACCACGATGGTCATCCGCGAGATGTCCGCGTGCTCGGTCGGCCCCACCGCCAGCGAGTCGATGTTGAACCCGCGACGGCTGAACAGCGCCGCGACGCGCGCGAGCACGCCGGGCTTGTTCTCCACCAGGACGGAGAGCGTGTGCCTGCTCATGGGTTCCTACTCCTCGCTGTCCCAGACCGGCGCCATGTCGCGCGCGAACTTGATGTCGTCGTTGCTGGTCCCGGCGGCGACCATCGGCCAGACCATCGCGTCCTGGTGGACGACGAAGTCGATCACCACCGGCACGTCGTTGATCTCCATCGCCTTCTCGATGGTCGCGTCCACGTCCTCGGGACGCTCGCAGCGCAGGCCCACACAACCGTACGCTTCCGCGAGCTTGACGAAGTCGGGGATCCGGCGGACCGTCTGCAGGTCGGTGTTGGAGTAGCGCTCGTTGTAGAAGAGCGTCTGCCACTGGCGGACCATGCCGAGGTTGCCGTTGTTGATGACCGCGATCTTGATCGGCACGCCCTCGATGGTGCAGGTGGCCAGCTCCTGGTTGGTCATCTGGAAGCAGCCGTCGCCGTCGATGGCCCAGACGGTGGCGTCGGGGCGGCCCATCTTGGCGCCCATCGCGGCCGGGACCGCGAAGCCCATGGTGCCGGCGCCGCCGGAGTTGATGAACGTGCCGGGCTTCTCGTAGCCGATGAACTGCGCGGCCCACATCTGGTGCTGGCCGACGCCCGCGGTGTAGATCGCGTCCGGGCCGACGAGCGCGCTCAGCCGCTCCATGACGTACTGCGGGGCCAGCGAGCCGTCCTCGAACTCGGTGTAGCCGAGGGGGTAGGTCTTCTTGTAGGTGGCCAGCGCCGTCCACCAGTCGGTGTAGTCGCCCTTGCCGTCGCCCGCGCGCACCGTGGCGATCAGCTCGGCGAGGACCTCCTTGCAGTCGCCCACGATCGGGACGTCCGCGTGCCGGTTCTTGGAGATCTCGGCCGGGTCGATGTCGGCGTGGACCACCTTGGCGTACGGCGCGAAGCTGGACAGCTCACCGGTGACCCGGTCGTCGAAGCGCACGCCCAGGCCGATGATCAGATCGGACTTCTGCAGCGCGCCGACCGCCGACACCGAGCCGTGCATGCCGGGCATGCCCATGTGCTGCGGGTGGCTGTCGGGGAAGGTGCCGCGCGCCATCAGGGTGGTGACCACCGGGATGCCGGTCAGCTCGGCGAACTCCAGCAGCTCCGGCGAGGCGCCGGCCTTGTGCACGCCGCCGCCGACGTACAGCACCGGCCGCTTCGCCTCGGCGATCAGCTTGGCCGCCTCGCGGATCTGCTTGGAGTGCGGCCGGGTCACCGGCCGGTAGCCCGGCAGCTGCATCGCCGGCGGCCAGCTCGGGAAGGTCGTCACGGCCTGGAGGGCGTCCTTGGCGATGTCGACCAGGACCGGGCCCGGGCGGCCGGTGGAGGCGATGTGGAAGGCCTCCAGGATCGTCCGCGGGATGTCCGCCGGGTCGGTGACCAGGAAGTTGTGCTTCGTGATCGGCATGGTGATGCCGGAGATGTCGGCTTCCTGGAACGCGTCGGTGCCGATCGCGGCGCTCGCCACCTGGCCGGTGATCGCGACCATCGGGACCGAGTCCATGTAGGCGTCGGCGATCGGGGTGACCAGGTTGGTCGCGCCCGGACCGCTGGTGGCCATGCACACCCCGACCCTGCCGGTGGCCTGCGCGTAGCCCTGGGCCGCGTGCCCGGCGCCCTGCTCGTGCCGTACAAGCACGTGCCGGACCTTGGTCGAGTCGTAGAGGGGATCGTAGGCGGGGAGGATCGCCCCGCCCGGAATCCCGAACACGGTGTCAACCCCGACGTGCTCCAGCGCCCTGACGAGGGCCTGGGCTCCTGTCATCTGTTCGGTCATCGGCTCGTTCCTTGCGTGGCTGATGCGTGGCTGAGCTTTCTGCTGGCATAAAAAATGCCCCGTCCGCCTACGTGAGGCGGAGCCGGGGCGGCGCGCAGGTCGGAGTGCTTCGCTTAACGGCCTGCGCGCCGGCGAAGTACTACGCGAATCCCACGGTGATGCATGGCTCCACCATGACCGACGGAGCGTTCCGGCGTCAAATCCATGGAACGCAAGTCTCAGGATACGAGATGTCAGGCACTGCCCTGCAGGCTGGAGGCCCCGGCCGGCATCAGCGAGTCGACGCCCCGGGCGGTCATCGGCCGCGCCACCAGGTATCCCTGGCCGTGCGTGCAGCCCATCTCCCGCAGCAGCTCCAGCTGCTCGGCCCGTTCGATGCCCTCCGCGACCACGGTCAGCCCGAGGTCGTGGCCGAGCCGCACGATCGTGCGGGTCAGCAGCGTCAGCGTCTCGTCCGAGCCCAGTCCCGACACGAACGACGGGTCGATCTTGATCATGTCCACGGGGAGCTGCCGCAGGAACGCCAGCGAGGCGTAGCCGGTGCCGAAGTCGTCGATCGCCAGCCGTACGCCCAGGTTCCGCAGCGCCGAGAGGCGGTCGATGATCTCCTCGGCGTCCTCGACCAGCATCTCCTCGATCACTTCGAGGGTGAGCGCGTCGGGCGGCAGGCCGCTCTCGGCCAGCGCCGCCTCCACGGTCTCCACGAAGCGCGGCGCGATGATCTGCCGGGCCGACAGGTTGAGCGAGAGCCCGATGTCCCACGACGACGCCCGCCACGCGGCCACCTCCTGGCACGCCTGGCGCAGGATCCACTCGCTCAGCGGCACGATCAGGCCGGTGTCCTCGGCCGGCCCCAGGAACTGCTCCGGCGGCACGAACGCGCTCCCCCGCCACCAGCGCACCAGCGCCTCCACCGCGGTGACGCGCGAGGTCGCCAGGTCCACCACCGGCTGGTACTCGATCGCGAACTGGTTCTCCAGCAGCGCCCGCTGCAGGTCCGCGGCGAGCTCCAGGCGGCGGACCACGTCGGCGTGCATGTGCGCGGCGAACACCTCGACCCGGCGCCCGCCCAGCTCCTTGGCGCGGGCCATCGCCACGTCGGCGTTGCGGATCAGGTCCGCCGAGGGCACGTCGTCGTCGGCGAAGGCCACCCCGACGCTCGCGGTCAGCGCGATGTCGCGGCCGGCCACCCGGAACGGCTCGGAGGAGACCGTGTGGACCAGCAGCTCGGCCAGGTCCACCGCCGTCTGGGCGTCCGCCCCCGTCTCCAGCAGCACCGCGAACTCGTCGCCGCCCCAGCGCGCCAGGGTGTCGTCGGCCCGTACGGCGGCGCGCAGCCGGCGCGCGGCCTGGCCGAGCAGGTAGTCGCCGCTGGCGTGGCCGACCGAGTCGTTGACCGAGGTGAAGCCGTCCAGGTCGAGGAAGACCACGACGGCGCGGCTCTCCCCGGGGCGGGCCAGCACCTCCCGGGTGCGCTCCTCGAAGTAGGCGCGGTTGGGCAGGCCGGTGACGCCGTCGTGGAAGGTCAGGTGGGCGACCTGGTTGCGCAGGGCCTCCTCGTCGCTGACGTCGCGGGCGGTGATCAGCAGCAGGTCCTGCCCGCGCACGTGCCGGGTGACCACCGACTCCGTCGGCCGCCAGGTACCGTCGGCCGCCCGGACCCGGCAGGCGATCATGAAGGCCTCCGGGCCCCTGACCGGCTCCTCCTCCAGGCTCATCGCGCGCAGCGCCTCCTGGATCCCGGGCAGGTCCTCGGGATGGACGTAGTCGAAGACCGGCTCCCCGGTCAGCTCGTCGGGGCGGTAGCCGTACAGGATCTCCACGCCGGCGCCGACCTCGTGCATCACGCCGTCGTAGTCGCACAGCAGGACCACGTCGCCGGTGCTCTCCGCCAGGTCGCGCAGCTGCCGCTCGCCGAGGTCGAGCAGGGCCCGCGCGCGGCCGATCTCCGCCAGCGCCGCGGACAACCGGACCAGCAGGACCGCCACGACCGACGCCGAGACGACGGCCAGGACCTGCACCGGCCCCTGGGCGCCGCCCCTGAGCACCCGGAAGAGCACGACCGCGGTCGCCGCGGCGACCAGCAGCAGCGGCAGCGCCGCGATCAGCGGCGAGGCGGGCGGCGGGACGGGCCGCTCCCCGTCCTCCTCGGGTGCGCGCCCGCTCCAGGGGACCGCGGCCAGCAGCAGGAACGCCATCGGGGCGGGCCACGCCCAGGGCATGGACGGGGTCTCCCCGGCGAGCCGGGTCACCGCGGTGGCCGTCTCCGTGAGGGTGATCGCCCCGAGCACGGCGAGCGCCGCCAGGCCCACCGGCCAGGCCGACCTGCGGATCGGCACCACCGCCGGGCCGACGACGCAGGTCAGCAGCAGGCAGAGCAGCGGCGGGGCGAAGTTGACCGCGAAGTCGCCCGCCCCGGCCGCCTCCCGGTAGACCGGGCCCAGCACCAGCACCCAGGCGATCACCAGGATGGAGGCCGCGCAGACGTAGGCGTCGGACAGGTCCCGCAGGAACGCCCTGCCGTACGCGGGCCGGGCCGCGGACAGGCCCGTGCCCACCGCCAGCATCGCCGTACCGGCCAGCAGCACCAGGTCGGCGAAGTTCACCGCGAACGGCGTGCCGTCCGCGAACGGCCGGACGGCGGTCCCGGCCAGCCAGGTGATCGAACCCGCCGCGAGCCAGCGCCAGGCGAGCGCCCTGCGGCGGCCCG
>NZ_CDRNDK010000040.1:0-27158 GCF_977012225.1 Planomonospora algeriensis
GCCGCGGCGCGGACCGCGGTCCGCGCCGCGGCCGAAGACGGGCCCGCGGGACCGGAGAAGGCGTTCCTGGAGGCGTCGGCGCGCCGAGACCGCCGCCGCAGGCGGGTGGCGGTCGCGGTGATCACCGCGCTGGCGTCCCTGCTCCTGGTCGCCGTGACGGCGGGCGGGTACGCCCGGGTCCAGGGACAGCAGGCGCTCGACCAGCGGAACCGCGCGACCGCCCGCCAGCTGGTCGGCACCGCGCTGAAGGTCCCCGACACCGCGCTGGCCGCGCAACTGCGCCTCCAGGCGCACCGGCTGGCCCCGATCCCGGAGACGCGCGGAGCGGTGACGGCCGCCCGCACCCGGCCGCTCGGGACCCGGATCCTCGGCCACACGGGCTACGTCTACGACGTCGACTTCGCTCCCGACGGCCGGACGTTCGCCTCGGCCTCGGCCGACGGCACGGCGCGGCTGTGGGACACGACCGGCGCGGGCGGACCCCGGCAGGCCGCCGTCCTCAGCGGCCACGCCGACGAGGTCCACGGGGTGGCCTTCCACCCCGGCGGGAGACTGCTCGCGACCTCCTCCGGTGACGGTTCCGTGCGGATCCGGGACGTCGGAGAACCGCGCTCCCCGCGCCGGGTCTCGGAGTTCCACGCCGGGGCCGGGAGCCTGAACGCGGTGGCGTTCAGCCCCGACGGCGCACTGCTCGCACTGTCGTCGGCCGACGGCACGGCCCGGCTGTGGGACGTGCGCGACGCGGCCCGCCCCCGGCAGGCGGCCGTGCTGACCGGGCACACCGACGAGGTGCGCGGGGTCGCGTTCGCCCCCGACGGCCGGACGCTCGCCACCGCCTCCATGGACCGTACGGCGCGGCTGTGGGACATCACCGAGCCCGCCCGCCCGAAGGCGGCCTCCGTTCTACGGGGCCACGTCAGACCCGTCCAGGCCGTGGCGTTCGCACCCGGCGGGACCACGCTGGCCACCGGGAGCCAGGACTCCACGGTGCGGATGTGGGACGTGCGCGATCCCGTCCGGCCCCGGCGGGCCGCACACCTCACCGACGCCACCAACAGCGTCTACGACCTGGCGTTCGGCGCCGGCGGCCGGATCATGGCGGGTTCCTCGTACGACGGCGGCGTCTACGTGTGGGAGGTGCGGGCCGAGGGCCCCCCGATCCTGTCGGAGATCCTCGAGGGACACACCGACACCGTCTTCGCGGTCGCCGCGGCTCCCCGGGGAACCCCTGGGGACTCCGGGCGCGGAGACCTCGTGAGCGCCTCGGGCGACCTGACGCTGCGGGTCTGGCCCGCCGCCGGGGCGGGTGACGTCCCCGGCACGCCCCGGCTCGTCGGGCAGCGGGGGGAGCTGTGGAACCTGGCCGTCAGCCGGGACGGCCGTACGGTCGCCGGGGTGTTCGGGGACGGCACAGGCAGGCTGTGGGACGTGCGGGACCCGGAGCGGCCGCGGATCATGGGAACGCTCAGAGGACATGGCAACGGCATCCAGCAGGCCGACTTCAGCCCGGACGGGCGGCTGCTGGCCACCGCGTCCTGGGACGAGACGGTCCGGTTGTGGGACGTGGCCGATCCCGCCCGGCCCCGGACCCTGGCGGTCCTCCGCCCCGGCGGGGATCTGGCGCTGTCGGTGCGGTTCACCGGCCGGGACGGCCGGACCCTCATCACCTCCTCGCAGGACGGGACCACGGGTGTCTGGGACGTGGCCGACCCGGACCGGCCGAAATCCGTCGCGACCCTGCGCGGCCTGCGCGAGAAGGTCTTCGGGATGGCGCTGAGCCCGGACGGCGGAGTCCTGGCGGCGCTTCCCACCGGGCGGTCGGCCCGCCTGTACGACGTGCGGGACCCGCGGCGGCCGGTCGGGCTGGGCACGCTCACGCCCCCCGGCGGCACGCTGGCGGGGGCCGGCTTCGATCCCGGAGGGCGCCTGCTGGCGACCGTCTCGACGGACGGCACCGTGTGCCTGTGGGACGTCTCCGACCCCGCACGCCCGTCCCGCGTGGCCGCGTTCGCCGGGCATCCTGTCTCCGCCACGGGGGTGGCGTTCAGCCCCGTCGAGCGGACGATGGCCACCACCGGGGAAGATGCGGGCCTGCGGCTGTGGGACGTGGCGGACCCGGCCCGCCCGCGCCTGCGTGCGGTCCTGCAGCGGGACGACCGGCCGATGAACGACGTCGCCTTCCTGGCCGGGGGAGACGTGATCGCCACCGCGAGCGACGACGGGATCCAGCTGTGGGACTCCGACGTCGAGGAGGCGGCCCGCTACGTCTGCGAGCGGGCCGGAGCCCCGATCACCGGGAAGGAGTGGCGGCAGCACATCCCGGACCTGCCCTACGACCCGCCGTGCCGATGACCGGGACGGTGACCGCATCGGCCGGCCATGGGTGCGGTCCCGATGGGTACGGTCACCGTTGCGCCGGACCCGGGCACACCGCCGGGACGGCAGGACAGGAGGATCATCATGACCGACCGTTCAGACCCGGAGCGCGACCACCTGTGGGACGAGTTCCACCGGTCCGTGAACATGACCTCGGAGGAACTGCGCGCCTTCCTGATGGCGTCCGCCTCCGGAGAGGACGCCCTCCCCGTGGACGCGGAGCAGGCCATGCCGGAGCTCGGCCGCGGGGTGCTCACCATCCTCGCCAAACGCAAGGTCGACCTCACCGGCGACGACCTCGACACGATGCGCAGGGTCGTCGAACTCGTGGGGAGCCTGAAGAGCGGTGACGCCGAGGACGACGAGCGGCGGCGTGTCCTGATGGAGGTCGGCCACGACCCGCTCAGGCCGTCGCGGACCGAGGATTGAACCGGGCGGGGGCCCGGCAGGGTCCCCCGCCCGGTCAGGGTGCACCGTGAAGCTACGATCGGACACGTGGAACAGCGCATTCTAGGAAGAACCGGTAGAAATGTCGGAGTGGTCGGGCTCGGCGCCTGGCAGCTGGGCGCCGACTGGGGCGAGGTGGGCGAGGACGAGGCGCTGGCCACCCTGGAGGCCGCGGTGGACTCCGGGGTGGACTTCATCGACACGGCCGACGTCTACGGCGACGGCCGCAGCGAGCAGATCGTCGGGCGCCTGCTCAAGGACCGGCCCGGGCTGACCGTGGCCACCAAGATGGGCCGGCGGGTCGCGCAGGAACCGTCGGCCTACACCCTGGACAACTTCCGCGCCTGGACCGACCGGTCCCGCGCGAACCTCGGCGTGGACACCCTCGACCTGGTGCAGCTGCACTGCCCGCCCACGCCGGTCTACTCCTCCGATGCCGTCTTCGACGCCCTGGACACCCTGGTGGAGGAGGGGCGCACCGCCGCCTACGGGGTGAGCGTGGAGACCTGTGAGGAGGCGCTGACCGCGATCGCGCGGCCGGGCGTGGCCACCGTGCAGATCATCCTCAACGCCTTCCGGCTCAAGCCCCTGGAGCGGGTGCTCCCGGCCGCGGCGGAGGCCGGGGTCGGCATCATCGCCCGGGTCCCGCTCGCCAGCGGCCTGCTGTCGGGCAAGTACGACGAGTCCACCGTCTTCGCCCCCGACGACCACCGCGCCTTCAACCGGCACGGCGAGGCGTTCGACGTCGGCGAGACCTTCTCCGGCGTCGACTACGGCACCGGCCTGGAGGCGGTGCGCCGGCTGACCCCGCTGGTGCCGGAGCGGATGACCACGGCGCAGTTCGCGCTGCGCTGGATCATCGACCAGCCCGGCGTCTCCGTGGTCATCCCCGGCGCCCGCAACCCCGGCCAGACCCGCGCCAACGCGGCGGCCGCCGAGGCGGCCCCGCTGCCCGCGGACACCTCCGGAGGGTGCGGGAGGTCTACGACGAGCTGATCCGGCCCCAGGTCCACCACCGCTGGTGATCCGGCGGACGCGCGGGGCTGCGATCCGCAGGTCGTGATCCGCAGGGCCGTGGCTCATAGGACCGCGGCTCATAGGGCCGTGGGGTACGTCTCGGGCTCCGCCTCGCCGGGCGGCTCGCCGTGCAGGGGGTGCAGGGCGCTCGTCAAGTCCAGCCAGAGGAACGCGTCGTAGCGGCGGCCGGGGACCGTGCGGACGTAGTTGCGCAGGTGGTCGCGCTCCGGGTGGTAGACCACGCCGATGGCCCGGTGGCCCACCGGCCGGTCGTACCATCCGGGCCGGTCCCCGGGCGGCGGCACCACGAACAGCGCGCCCTCCGGCTCGGCCTCGTGCAGCAGCGACTCCAGCGACGTCGGCCGGGCCGGCGGGACGGGCATGACCTCGGCCGGTGCGCCCCACTCGTCGCCCGCGACCACCGTGCCCCGGTGCGTTCCGAAACCGACCAGGACCACCGCCCCGCCGTCGCCGTCGGAACCGTCGCCACCGCCACCGCCAGCGTCGCCGCTGTGCCGCTCCCGGACCAGCTGCCCGAGGTTGGTCATCCCGGCCGCCGCCATGTCGGTGGCGCGGGCGTCGCCGACATGGGTGTTGTGGGCCCAGACGACCGCCTTCGCGCCGTCCCCGTAGAACCCGGCCAGCCGGTCGAGGGTGTCGGCCATGTGGACGTCGCGGACGTTCCACGACTCGGGACCGCCCCGCAGCATGGCGCGGTAGTACTCCTCGGCCCCGGCCACCACCTCGGCGTTCTGCCGGGCGGCGAAGCCCGCCTCGTCGTCCGGCGCGGCCTGCCTGACCGCCGTCAGCAGGCCGACGGCCGCCTCCTCGCAGGACTCCGGGAGCAGGCGCAGCGCCAGGCCGTACTGCTGCGGGTCGTGCCCGCGGGCCTCGAAGCAGTGCAGGGCGCGCAGCACCGTGTCGGCCTGCTCGGGCAGGTGGCGGAGGGCGTAGCCGCGCACGGCCCGCAGCGAGTCCCACAGGCTGTAGACGTCCAGGCCGTGGAAGCCGCAGCGCGCCCCCGTCGGCAGGGAGTCGTTCCAGCCGCGCAGCCACCGGCAGAACTCCGCGACCTCCTCGTTGGCCCACATGAACGAGGGCCAGCGGGTGAAGCCGTACACGGCCTCGCGGGGGGATTCGTCACCGGTGCCGGTGACCGCCCGGTGGATCCGATGGCAGTCGGGCCAGTCGCCCTCGACGCCGACGAACCGGAAGTCCTTCTCGGTGATCAGCCGCCGGGTGAGCGCGGCCCGCCAGGCGTAGAAGTCGTGCGTGCCGTGACTCGCCTCACCGATCAGGACGTACCGGGCGTCGCCGACGCGTTCCAGCAGCGGGTCGAGGTCCTCGGGTACGGCCAGCGGCAGCGCCGACCGCCTGATCTCGTCGTGGTCGCCCGAACGGGACACGGGCACCTCCCCCTCGTTCTCTCGGGTCCGCTCCCATCGGCCGGCGGTGACACGGCGGCCGTACGGCGGCGCGGTCGATTCGCTGAACCATGGCGGAGCCGTACCCGCGATGTACTGGCTCAATCGACGTCCCCGCCGGAGGACCGCGCCCGGGACCGGGCGGTTTCCGGCGCCGGAGGGTACGGCACATGCGATCATGGAACGTGTCTGATTTCGATCGTGTGCGCGACATCGCCCTGGAGCTGCCCGAGGTCGAGGAGGCCGTGTCCTGGGGCACGCCCGCGCTGAAGGTCCGAGGCAGGCTCTTCCTGCGCCGCCACGAGGAACCCGATCTCACGGTGGTCAAGGTCTCCCCGCAGGAGCGGGAGGCGCTCACCGCGGCGCGCCCCGGAGTCTTCCTCGTCACCCCGCACTACGAGAACCACCGCTACATGCTGGTGCGGACGGCGGAACTGGCAGAGGAGGAACTGCGCGAGCTGGTCACCGAGGCCTGGCGGCTGAGCGCTCCGCAGCGGCTGGTGAAGGCCTTCGACGGGGGCGCGGGCTGACGGACCGCTCCGCCCCGCCGGGCCGCTCATCAGGCCGCTCGCCGGGCCCGAAGAGCCGGATCACGCCGTACTCGCCGTCGTATCCGGGGTCCCGGAACACCTCGCCGCGACGCAGCCGGCCGACGGCCTCGGCGAGCGGCGGGGAGTGCGCCGCGATGTCACCGACCGGCACGTCCGCCAGGATCGCCAGCTCGGGTCCCAGCGCGGCGACGAGCCCGTCCGTCTCGCGCAGGACCTTCTTGCTCTGCGGGCCGACGCCGAGGACCTCGCCCACGATCTCCGGCAGCGGCACGAGGCTGCGGAAACCGGAGGCGTCCTGCGGCAGGGCGTCCTGCGGGCGGTCGGCCAGTTCCTCGATGCGGCTCAGCACGCCGATCGTGAGCCGCTTGCCGCACACCGGGCAGACGCCGCCGCGCTCGCGCGTCTCCCGCGGCTCCATCCGGACCCCGCACTTGCGGTGCCCGTCGAGGTGGTACCGGCCCTCCTCGGGGAAGAACTCGACCGTCCCGGCGTAGCCGTCGCCGGTCCGCAGCGCCCGCAACACCGCGAAGTAGTCCAGATCGGTCTCGAACACCGTGGTCTCGCGCCCGATCCGGGGCGGGGAGTGCGCGTCGGAGTGGCTGACCAGCCGGTGGCGGTCGAGGCCGGAGACCCGCCGGGTCATGGCCGGATCGCTGGACAGCCCGGTCTCCAGCGCGAAGAGGTGGCCGGACAGGTCGCCGTAGCACTCCTCGACCGCGTCGAACCCGGACTTGGAGCCGAACACGCCGAACCACGGCGTCCAGACGTGGGCGGGCACCAGGTAGGCGCCGTCGCCGCAGGCCAAGGTCGTCTCCAGCAGGTCCCGGGAGTCCATCCCGAGCACGGGCCGGCCGTCCGAGCCCAGATCCCCGGCCCGCCCGGCCGCGCGGTTGAACGCCGCGGCCGCGTCGAAGTCCGGCATGTGCACCAGGTGGTGGATCTTCCGGGTGCGGCCGCCGCGGCGGTAGACCGTGGCGACCTCGGCGGAGAGGGTGAACCGGAGCGGGCCGGAGGCCGGAACGGGGGGCAGGGTGCGGGCGATCTCCCGCTCCAGGTCCTCGTGGAGCCGGAACAGTCCCGGCTCCGCCGGGACGAGACTCTCCCGGAGGCGGCCGAACCAGGCCGGGTGCGTGAAGTCGCCGGTGCCCAGCAGGGTGACGCCCTTGCGCCGGGCCCACCATGCGAGGTGCTCCAGGTCGCTGTCCCGGCTGCAGGCCCGGGAGTGCTTCGAGTGGATGTGCAGATCGGCGTGGAAGCGCATCCGCCTCCCCTTCCCCGCGCGGAGCGGGGCAGTCCGCCCGGCTCCGGGAATCCGCCCGCCAACAGGGCGAACGCGACCGAAATGTTTCGGGGCATTGACGGGTGACTTCGTTACATCTACGTTTCATCCCACGAAACATCTCGGATTATCTCCGAAAGTTTCAGCGACTCGTCGCACCATCCTCGGGGGCTGCAAGATCGACACTGACGACCACGAGTGAGGCATCCATGAAACGTCTCCTGTCGGGACTGGCCGCCATCGCGTTCGCGCTGGCCGCACCCCTTCCGGCGCACGCCGACAGGACCCCGGACGACCTGCGCGAGCTGTCGCGCACGCTCCGGGTGCACATCGGCTCGGCCGTCAACGCCACCGCCCTCGGCGAGGAGGCCGACTACCGCCGAGTGCTCAACCGCGAGTTCACCCACGTCACCGCCGAGAACGCGATGAAGTGGGAGACGATCGAGCCCCAGCGCGGCGCGTACGACTGGGCGGCCGCCGACGCGGTGGTCGAGAACGCCCGGCGCAACCGGCAGCAGGTGCGCGGGCACACCCTGGTCTGGCACAACCAGCTCCCCGCCTGGCTGATCGAGGGCGTCGACTCCGGGGCCATCGACGCCAAGGAACTGCGCAAGATCCTGCGCAGCCACATCATGACCGAGGTCGGCCGCTACCGCGGCAAGATCCGCGCCTGGGACGTGGTCAACGAGGTGGTGGACGACACCGGCAAGCTGCGCGACAGCATCTGGCTCAAGCACCTCGGCCCCGGCTACATCGCCGACGCCTTCCGCTGGGCGCACCAGGCCGACCCGCGCGCCAAGCTCTACATCAACGACTACAACCTGGAGTGGGACGCCAAGAAGATCGAGACCACGCTGGGCATCGTCAAGGACCTCAAGGCCAAGCGGGTGCCGATCCACGGCATCGGCTTCCAGGGGCACCTGGGCATCCAGTACGACTACCCGGCCGACTTCGCCGGCGTGATGCGCCGGTTCACCGACCTCGGCCTGGAGGCCGCGATCACCGAGGCCGACGTGCGCATGGTGATGCCGGCGACGGCGGAGAAACTGGCCACCCAGGCCGGCTACTACCAGCGGATGCTCTCCACCTGCGTCGCCAACAAGCGCTGCGTGGAGTTCACCGTCTGGGGCTTCACCGACCGGCACTCCTGGGTCCCCGACTGGTTCGAGGGTGAGGGCGCGGCCAACATCATGGACGAGAAGCTGGCGCCCAAGCCCGCCTACGACGCCCTCCTCGCCGTCCGCCGGAAGTAGGCCGGTCCTCCCCACCGCCGGACGCTCCTGCACAGGAGCGCCCGGCGGCGGGGGGAGAGACCGCCGCCGGACGGCGGGCCCGGCGGTGGGCCGGGAGAAGCCGGGGGAGAATGGAGACGGCGGCGGCGCGACGCGCGCCGCGGTGAAGCCGTACGGCGAGCGGACCGGAGCCCCGACATGAACGTTCCTCCCGGCGAGCGGCCCGGACATCCGGAGCGGCCCGGGCGTCCGGAGCGGCCCGGGCGTCCGCAGGGACCCGGGCGTCCGCAGGGACCCGATGCCGGAGCGGCGCCGCGTCGGAACCCCGGCCCGGACGCGGTGCGCGATCTCGCCGCGCTGACGCGGGAGAAGCGGCTCGCCGTCGTCGGCCTGATCAGCGCGTACGTGCACGCCGCGGAGATGGGCGAAGAAGCGGTCGCCCGCGCCGTCGGCGGCTTCCTGCCCAGCGTGGACGACCGGTCGGACAGCGGGGCCGCCGCGGTGCAGAACGCGTACATGGGCGTGATCGCCCATCTGCTGGGGGAGCTGGCGCGGGAGCGCGGCGAACCGGTCGAGCGGGTGTGGCAGCGTGTGGCGATGGAGCTGATGATCACGCAGGACGGCGGCTGAGCGGTCCGCCGGTTCAGCGCACCCGCCGGGACCTGAGGTCGTACCGGCGGGGCGCGGCCCGCCGCGGCGGCGCCTTGACCTCGGGGTCCGCCGGGGCGTCGACGACCTCCGCGCGCGGCTCACCGATGCGCCGCCGGTCGGTCAGGTCGATCGCGCCGCCGTGGCGGCCGGTCGCGGCGTGGGCGGCGGCGAACAGGATGAGCATGTTGAGCAGCTTCAGGAAGAGCAGCATGCCCACCGCGCCCGCGACGACCTGGTACGCCGGATTCGCCGAGCTGATGTTGAGGTAGACCTGCCCGACCGTCTTCAGCAGCTCCAGCCCGACCGTGATGATCAGGGCCGGTACGGCGACCGGCGGGGCGACAGGTGCAGCCGGGGCGTCAGCGTCAGCAGCGCCGTCGACAGCAGCAGGTTCACGCAGATGCCGAGGACGAAGGCGGCCGCCGACAGCGTCCACCGCGCCGGCACCGCCTCGGTCCCGACCGTCGCCTCGACCAGCCAGGCCAGTGCGGTCTGGGCGCCGAACGACAGGGCCAGCGAGGCCGAGAGCAGCAGTCCGAGAGCGACCAGCACGCCCAGGTCGATGAGCCAGCGCAGGAAGAAGCTGCCGGGATACTGCTCCAGGCCCCAGACCGCGCGGATGGAGGAGCGCATGGAGTCGACCCAGAACAGGCCGGTCAGGGGGAGGCCGAACGAGGCGATCATCCCGGCCGTGTCGCGGGCGTCGCGCAGCGCCTGCACGTCGAGCCGGGGGAAGGTGTCGCTCAGATAGCGCTCCACCTCGCCGACCGCGGCGGGCGTGTCCAGCACGTGGCCCATGATCACGAAACCCAGCAGAGCCAGGGCGAAGGTGGCGTAGAACGCGTAGTAGGTCATCCCGGCCGAGAGGCGGCCCGCGTCGGTCCGGTCGTAGTGGACGCCGGCCCGGACGAGGTGGTCGAGCCAGCCGTACCGGCGCCGGGCCCGGGTCCATCCCCTGGTGAGCTTGCCGGTCCACCGGCTCGTCTTCGCGGTGGCCGTCATGAAGGCGCACTCTACCCGCAGAACCGGCTTTCACCGCTCCGCGACGGGTGGTCTCCGGCCGTCGCGGAGCAGTGGATTTAGGATAGGCTCACCTAATATTTCAATCCTCCGTGTTGTAGGCCATGGTCGGCTTCCCTGCCGGAAGGGCCGTGCCCGGCGGGACCGCGGCGGCGGCGCCGGTCGGGTGAACCGGCCTTCTCCGAAGGGACTGCGAGAACCGTGACCGTGCCGCGCCCCACCATCGTCCGCCACCCCCTCGCCTACCGGCTGCTCGAGGTCGGGCGCATCGTCCGGATCACTCCCGGAACCGTGCGCGTCACCCTGACAGGGCCCGAGCTGGCGGGCTTCCGCGAGCAGGCGCCGACCGACCACGTGAAGCTCTGCTTCGCCGAGCCCGGCGCCGAACTGCCGACGCCGCCCGTCATCGAGGACGACATGTGGGTGGACGCGCCGGTCAGGCCGATCACCCGTGACTACACCGTCCGCCACCACCGGCCCGAGGCGCTGGAGCTGGACGTGGACATGGTGGTGCACGGCGACGGCGTGGGCTCCGCCTGGGCGGATCGCGCCGAGCCCGGCATGCGGATCGGGGTCCTCGGCCCGCGCGGTTCGCAGGTCGTGCCGCTGGTGCACGACTGGTACCTGCTGGCCGCGGACGAGACGGCGATCCCCGCGCTGGGCCGCTGGCTGGAGGCGCTGCCCGCCGGGGTGAAGGCCGTCGCGTTCGCCGAGGTCTCCGGCCCGCAGGAGGAGCAGCGCTTCACCACCCGCGCCGACCTGGCCCTGACCTGGCTGCACCGGGGCGACGCCGCTCCCGGCACGACCGACCTGCTGGAGCGGGCCGTCCGGGCCGCCGTCCTCCCGCCGGGCACGGGCTACGCCTGGGTCGCGGGCGAGGCGAACACGCTCAAGCCGATCCGCCGCCACCTGCGCCGGGAGCGCGGACTGGCCAAGGAGCAGGTCGACGTCGACGGCTACTGGAAGCGCGGGGAGAGCGACCACGACCACCACGCCCAGGACGACGACACGGCGTGACCCCGCAGGGCGCGCGGACCCGCCGCCAGGCCGCACCTCCGGTCACGAAGGCCGCCGCCCGGGCCGGAGGCGCAAGGCCCTGCCGTCGCCTCCGGTCCGGGCGCGGGCGGTTCAACTGAGCCGTCGGTCGAGGTGGAAGGCGACCTCGGCGCCGGCCTGGTCCTTGCCGATGAGCTTGCACAGCGCCGCCTTGACGGGGAGCCAGTGCGGGCCGTCGCCCGAGGGCATGAGGGTGGCGGTGAACGGGTGGCCGTCGATCGTTCCGCCGATCTTCACGGCCCGCCTCGTCCCGAGGAGCTCGGCGGATCCCGGCACGGTCACGAAGGTGGGGAAGGCTCCGTTCTTCTCGAGCGGCGCGGTGAAGGTGTGGTCGAGCGGTCGCGTGGTCTCCTGTGCGGACATCTCGGTCTCCTGAGCTCGTCTGTCGATGGTGTGGAATCGTCTCTCAGCCCTCGCCCAGGACCGCGCGCAGCCGGGCGGCGAACCGCTCGGGGTCCTCGGCGAAGCCGATGTGATCGCCGGGGAACATCGTCGGCTCGATGCCGAGCTCCGCGGCGAGCGCCCGCGTCGCGCGGTCGCAGAGTTGGCCGGCCGACTCCTCGCCGATGCCGGCCACGATGCGGACCGGCCCGTCGCGCAGGGCGGTGACGTCGGGCAGCCAGCGAGTGGTCCCGCGCAGTTCGCGGGTGAACCAGCGCCGTTCGTCCGCGACCTGCCGCGGGTCGCGTTCCCCGCCGAACATCTGCTCCAGCACGTCCTCGGGCATGGTGATGTCGGCCTGGTCCATGAACTTCGCCCAGGCTCCGACGACGTCGCCGGCGAGGTACGCGGTGATCATTTCCTCGGTCCCGGAGTCGAGCCGCTCGCGGTCCGGGAGCAGGGGGCAGAGCGGGGGCTCATGCGCGATCACCGTGTGGACCTGCTCGGGATGGGCGATGGCGAGGGCCAGCGCGCTGACGGCTCCGCCGCTGGATCCGAAGACGGCGGCCGGCCCGGCGTCGAGGTGGGCCAGGAGCCGGGAGAGGTCGTCGGCGCGTAGTTGCGGGGTCGAGTCCAGATCCGGGTCGTCGACCGGACTGCGGTTGATGCCCCGCGGGTCGGTGGTGAGCACGGTGTGGCCGGTGGCGAGGAGGTCGGCCGCGGGGGCGAAGGACTCCGCGTGCATGGGGGCGCCGACGAGCACCAGCAGGGGGCCCTCGCCGCGTACCTCGTAGTACAGGCGTGCGCCGGGGACATCGAGGGTCGCGGCGGTGGCGGGAACTGTCGACGTGCGGCTCATCGGGTGCTCCTGAACTGAGACGGTGGTGTCCGGTCGGAGTATGGACTCCCGCCAGAGGGCAGAATCGTCGCTCGTGGAGGAAATTTCTTCGCGGCCCGCCGACACGGCCGCCGAAGCCCGAGCCGGAGCCGAGGCTGGAGCCCAAGCCCAAGCCCAAGTCGGAGCCGAAGTCGGAGTCCGAGCCCGAGCCGCCGGAGCATCCGGGAGCTCCGAGCCGCTCCGTGCAGGCGAGACGGTCGCCGGATCGGCCCGGGAACGTCCCGCGGACCCTGATCTGGATCGGGCACGCGAAGGGGACGGCGCCGCGTTCGACCGGCTCGTGGCGCCGCTGCGCCGGGAACTGCACGCCCACTGCTACCGCATGCTCGGCTCCGTCCACGACGCCGACGACGCCCTGCAGGACGCCCTGCTGCGGGCCTGGCGGGGGCTGGCGCGATTCGAGGGCCGCAGCTCGCTGCGCTCGTGGCTCTACACCGTGGCCACCCGCACCTGTCTGGACACCGCGGAGGCCCGCGGCAGGCGGGCGCTGCCCGCCGATCTCGGACCGTCCAGCGACCGGGCCGTGCTGAGCGACACTCCGCTGACCGATGTCGCCTGGCTGGGCCCCTACCCCGACGCGGGCCTCTCCGAAGGCCCGGCCGGCCCCGACAGGCGCTACGAGCAGCGCGAAGCCGTCGAGCTCGCCTTCGTCGCGGCCCTGCAGCACCTGCCCGCCAACCAGCGCGCGGCGCTGCTGCTCTTCGAGGTCCTCGGCTTCTCCGCCGCCGAGATCGCCGCCATGATGGCCACCTCGACCGCGTCCGTGAACTCCGCCCTGGCGCGGGCCCGCAGGGTCGTCGCGGAGAAGGCGCCCTCCCGCACCCAGCAGCGGACGCTGCGCAAACTCGGTGACGTGCGCCTGCGTGAGATCGTCACCGGCTACTCCACCGCACTGGAACGCGGCGACGCCGGAGCACTGGTCGCGCTGCTCACCGAGGACGTCACCTGGTCGATGCCCCCGCTGGCGCACTGGTACCGCGGCCTCGACGCCGTCACCGACTTCGCCGTCCGGGTCCCGCTGACCGGATGCGGGTCCTGGCGGAACATCGCGACCGGCGCGAACGGCCAGCCCGCCGTGGGCTGCTACCTCTGGGACGACGCCGCCGGCGCGCACCTGGCCTGGTCGGTCACCGTGCTGACCCTGCGCGGGGAGCGCATCGCCGAGCTCACCTCGTTCATCGGCCCCGAGCACTTCAGAGTCCTCGGGCTGCCCGCCTCGCTGCCCTGACCGTCGTCACCGGCGAACAGGACGGTTCCGGAGGAGGTTCGTCCTCGTCCTCGACCTCGCCGGAGAGAGGAGCGACCCCCGGGAACCTCTCCATGTCCCCGGGGGTCTGTCGAAGCCGTCATATCGCGGCGCCAGCGGCGTTTAAGAGCGTGGATCAGTCATGACGACGTCGCGCTCTGCCATTGAGCCACCGGTGCACGGTAGAGCACCGAGCCGGATTCGAACCGGCATCTCAACGATCACAGTCCACCTCGGTCGATCTGGCGCTCGACGGCGATGCTGATTCTGGAGCGAGAGTCTGAGTCTGATCGGCTGCCTCTACCAGTTGGGCTACCCGGGCCCGTTCGTGCCCGGGGGAGGAATCGAACCTCCGCTGTCACCGTCGTTCAGGCTGACGTTCAGTTTCAGCTTGCGCTCCTCGCGCACCCGTCCGCTCCGGGACGGGGGTTTGCGGGGCTACCCGAGCAGGTAGCCGAACACGGTCTCACCGATCCGCCGGTCGGTGACCTCGAGGCCGTTGGCCTCCTCGCGGGCGTACTTCACCGCGTCCTGGAGCTTCTGCACCCTGCCCAGCAGCTCGTTGACGCGGCGCTGCGGAAGCGCACCCGAGAACGACACCTTCGTCCAGTAGCCGACGACCACGTCCTCGTTGTAGACCTGCACCTGCGCCGGGTGCTTGTCGGTGGCCTCGGCGAGGACGTGGTTGCGGGGGACCTTCTTGGTGCGGGTGGTCTTGACCGGCTCGGTCCGCCAGGTGTCGGTGTTCTCGTCCAGCGCCCAGGTCTCCGACGGGTCGAGCGTCGGCAGCTTGGCGATGAGCGTGTGCAGATCCGTCAGCTGCTTCTCCAGGAAGAGCAGGTACGTCACCGGCACCTGGGCCAGCAGGACGGCGTCGTCGATCCTGACGTCGGCCCTGGCCTCGCAGTTCGCCCAGTCCTTCGTCGCGGTGACGTCGAACAGCCGGGTCAGGGCCGTGCTCACGTCCTTGAGGACGCCCTCGGCCTGGACCTGGACCCTGGTCGACTCGGGCGGAAGCTGCTCGCCCTCGTCGTCGAGCGGTTGGTAGGACCGGGAGATGCCGGACAGCAGCGGCGTCTTCTGGATCGTGTGATACGCGTCGGTCACCTTGCGCTGGACGTCGGACTTGACGCCCTTCTCGACGGCGAGGATCTGGTTGAGCTTGGTCACGGCACGAGATTAGTCCCATTTCAGGGTGCATCACATCTCAATATCCAGCACTTCAAGAAATGGTGGGATATAGGGCCCCCGGTCTTCCCGCGGCGGCCACGGCGTACGGCCTCCGCCCCGGTTCCCGGGCGGTCAAGGGCCGGGCGGCGGGGCGACCGAGGAGCGCACGACGAGCCGCGAGCGGAGCGTGTGCATCCTCCGGCCGGGCTCGGCCCCGCCGATCGTGTCGAGGAGCACCTCGGCGGCCTTCGCGCCGAGCCGGTGCACGGGCTGCTCGATCATGGTCAGCGGCGGATCCATGACCGCCGCCCACGCGCTGTCGTCGAAGCCGATCAGCGCGACGTCGCGCGGGTAGGCGAGCCCCGCCGCCCGCAGCGCCCGCAGGGCTCCCGTCACCGCCTCGGTCTCGGTGCAGAACAACGCGGTGATCCGGTCGGGGAGGGCGAGCATGCGGGCGACCTCCCGGGTCGCCCGCTCCTCGGTCTTGCGGCCGACCATCACCAGCTCGGGATCGAAGGGGATCCGCGCGTCGTCGAGCGCGTCGAGGTAGCCGCGCAGCCGCTCGCCGTCGGTCCACAGGTTGCGCGACGCCTCCGCCAGCAGTTCCCGCCGCGTCGCGGGAACCTGCGCCGCCGGCGGTCCCCACACGAACCCGATGCGGCGGTGCCCGGCTTCGACGAGCTTCTCGACCGCTTCCCGCGCCGCGTCGCGGTTGTCGATGACGACCGCGTCGAGATCGAGCGAGGCGACCGCCCGGTCGACGAGGACGACGGGGACGCCGCGGTCCACGGCCGCCCGGATGTGCGCGACCTCGTCCCGGCCGACCGCGGTCGAGGCGACGATGACGCCGTCGACGCGCTTGTCGATGAGCACGTTCACCGCCGCGACCTCCTCCTGGAGGTTCTCGTAGGTGCTCAGCACGATCGTGTCGAACCCCCGGGCCCGGGAGGTGTCGGAGATGCCGCGCATCACCCCGGCGAAGAAGGGGTTGCCGATGTCGGCGAGGATCACGCCGAGGGTGTGGCTGACCCCGGTCGACACGCTGCGGGCGAGCGCGTTCGCGCGGTAGCCGAGCCGGTCGGCCGCCGCCAGCACCCGTTCCCGCAGCTCCGCGCTGACGTACCCGTACCCGCCGAGCGTGCGGGCCGCGGTCGCGCGGCCGACCCCGGCCTCGGCGGCCACCTCGGAGATCGTCGGCTGGGCCGGCGTCTCGTCCCGGTCAGACGGCATGGGGCGCGTCCCTTCCTCATCCCTCGTGTGCGGAGGCTCGCCACATGCTAGCCACGGCGGGCCTGCCGCGGCCGAACGCGGCTTCGACGAAGCACTGCTCGTAGGCCGCGCCGGCCCCCGCGCGCAGCGCCTCCTCGATCGCGTCGCGCCGCGGCGGGGCGCCCGGAGCCCAGCCGCCGCGCAGCAGCGAGACCGCGAAACCGGCGAGGAAGGCGTCGCCGCAGCCCATCGTGTCGACGATCCCCCGCGGGCCCTCCACCCGGAGCGCCGGGGCGGTGAGGGTGACGCGGCCGTCGCAGGCGATCGCCCCGTCCACGCCGCGGGTGGCGAGCGCGATCCCCGCGCCCCGCCGTACGGCCTCGGCCAGGAGGGCGCGCGTGCGCACCTCGTCGAGGTGGGAGCACGACAGGAGCACCAGGTCGGCGTGCGGGCAGACCCGGTCGAGATAGGCGGGGGTGCGGAACTCCTCCTCGCTGGACAGGTCGAAGCTCACCAGCGGGCCGAGCCCGGCCAGCTTCGGCAGCTCGCTCTCGCTGCGGGAGTACACGCTGGAGTGCACCAGCCCGAAGGAGGAGGCGTAGGCGAGCAGCCCGCCGTCGAGCGCCAGGGGCTCCCGGACCGTGACCCCGCCGCCGTTCCAGCCGAGGAAGACGCGGTCGCCGTCCTCGACGCGCAGCAGGGACAGGCCGGTCTCGCCGGTCCGCACGACGCAGTGGTCGACGGCGACCCCCTCGGCGGCGATCGCCTCGCCCAGGAAGCGGCCGAGGTCGTCGTCGCCGAAGACCCCGAGGTAGGCGGCTTCGAGACCGAGGCGGCGGGCGTAGACGGCGACGTTCACGCTGTTGCCGCCCGGATAGTCGGTGCCGCGGTCGACGAACCGGTCGACGATGTTGTCGCCGAAGCCGAGGACTCTCATGGATTCTCCTGTGCGCGGGCGGGGCGGTGCTCAGTAGTCCATGACGCGGTAGTAGCGGCGCAGGTCCAGCGAGTGGTCGCGGACCCGCTCCAGGTGCTTGCTGACCCGGCCGAGGACGGTGTCGAGCACCAGCGGGGCGACCAGGCCGCGGAACTCGGGGCTGATCCCCTCCAGCGGGTAGTCGCGGGTGTCGAAGACGGTGACGTCCTTGCTGACCCGCCTGGCGAAGGACTCCACGCGGTCGGTGAGCGCGCGCGTCTCGTCCTCGCCCTGGAAGATGACGACGCTCGTGTCCTCCTCGATCAGCTCCAGGGAGCCGTGGAAGAACTCGGCGCTGTGCACCCGGGTGGTGCGCAGCCACTGCATCTCCTCGAGGATGCACATGGAGTACAGGTAGGTGAACCCCCACAGGTTCCCGCCGCCGACCAGGAAGTGGTAGTCGGTCTCCTTGTGGGCCTCGGCGAAGGCCGCGGCCACCGGGTCGGCCTGTTTGGCCACCTGGACGAGGATCTCCGGCAGGCCGGCGAGCTCGTCGGCGAGCCTGCCGTAGCCGTCGAACTCGCCGCGCCGCTCCAGCAGCCGGCCGGTGAACAGCAGCAGCTGCGCGTCGAAGGGCCAGGCCTTCGGCTCGGAGACGAGCGCGACGTCGACCTTCTGGGCGACGGGGGAGTCGGGGTGACCGGTGAGGCCGACGGTGTAGGCGCCCCTGGCCCGGCAGTACTCGATCGCGCGGACGACGTCGTCGTCGTGCCCGAGACCGAGGGGAAGAGCGCCACGGAGCGCTCGCCGAGGGACGCGTCGCCGGAGGCGATCAGCTCCGCGGCGATCACGGCGCGCACCGGGAAGGCGGAGGAGCGCCGGGCCAGGTGCTCGTACGGCCACATCTGGGCGTAGGTGCCGCCCGCGCCGACGAGGAAGAGGTTGTCGAACCCGTCGTCCACCAGCCGGTCGACCAGTTCCTCGATCTGCGGGCGCAGCGCCACGGTGCTGGTCATCTGCCGGAGGAATTCCGGCTCGTCGAATCGGATCATCTTTCGTCCTTTCGGGAACGCCTGCGGCCGGCGCCGCCTTACGGCCTGATACCGGTATCACGCGGGGGTCACGCTGGCACAGGCTGATGCGCGCCGTCAACACCGTCCTTTCCGTGATGAGACCTTCTGTGCTGGTCATAGAGGAATCAATAAGCCGGGCACCGTCTCGCCTCTGATTCAAAAGATCTTGCGCTTGGGTCTGGTACCGGTATCAGAACGTCTGTACAGTCGGCCCACGCCAAGCGCTTCGCGCCGCAGACCTCCACGGTGGATCCGAGGTGCCCCGCACCGGCGGTCCCCTCTCCCCGAGAGAAAGGAAGAGCCCATGCGCTCTCGCGCGCTGACGACGTTCGCGATACTCGCCGGGACCTCGGTGCTCACCCTCGCCGGCTGCGCCGGTGAGCCGGCGGCGAAGGCCCCCGCGGCCGACGTCGCCGCCGCCCCGGAGTTCAGCGGGAAGCTGAGCATCCTGACCAAGTTCGCCGGGGACTCCCTGAGCCCCTACTTCGAGGGCGTCATCGCCGACTACCGGAAGATGCACCCCGACGTGGAGGTCGAGCTCATCCAGGAGACCGACCAGAGCATCAAGGACAAGACCAAGACCCTGACCGCGTCGAACGCCCTGCCCGACATCTACTTCAGCTGGACCGGCAACTGGGCGGAGAACTTCGTCCGCGGCGGCCTGGCGGCCGACCTGACCGAGGTGATCGGCCCCGGCACCCCGTGGGGCGCGACCTTCAGCCCGGCGGCGCTGTCGGCGTTCGCCTACGACGGCAGGTACTACGGGATCCCGCTCTACAACAACGGCAAGTTCATGGGCTACAACAAGGCCGCCTTCGACAAGGCCGGGGTGAAGGCGCCCGCCTCCTTCGAGGAGCTCCTGGCGAGCTGCGCCCCGCTGCGCGCGGCCGGATACGAGCCCGTCACCTTCGGCAACAAGGACGGCTGGCCCGCCCTGCACTACCTGCAGCAGCTGTTCGCCTACCACGTGCCGGGCGACGTCCTGAACGCCGACTTCGACCCCCGGACGGCCAAGCTCGACCACCCCGGCTACACCACCGCGCTCAAGCAGTTCAAGACCCTCGTCGACGACTGCACCGACACCCGCCACGGCACCAACGGCGTGCTCTACAGCACCGCGCAGGAGAAGTTCCTCAACGGCAAGGCCGCGATGTACTACCAGGAGATCCTGGAGTTCGCGAACGTCACCGACGAGCGGGAACTCAAGCCGGAGGACTTCGGCATCTTCCCGCTGCCGGTCCCCCAGGGCGCCGCCGGCGACCCCCGGGCGATCGAGGGCGCGCCCGAGGGCTACCTGGTCAACGCCAGGTCGCCGCGCGTGGCGCTAGCCGTCGACTTCATGAAGTTCGTCACCAGCCGGGAGAACGCGGAGAAGCTCTCCGCCGCGCCGTACGCCCAGCCCAGCACCGTCATCGGGGCCGTCACCGCCGAGACCTCCGGCAAGGCCGTCTTCGAGGGCATCGAGATGGTCAACAAGGCCTCGCAGCTGACCGTGTGGCTGGACATGGTGACCGTCCCGGAGGTGGCCGACGCGTGGCTGGCCGGAGGGGAGGCCCTCATCACCGGAAGCTCGACCCCGGAGAAGGTGCTTGAGAGCGTGCGCCAGGCCTCGGCGGCGGCCAAGTAGCCGCGGCCGGAGGGAGGGCAAGCCGGTGCGCGCCATCGTGCGAAGGACACTCGGGCTCGCGTGGGTCGTTCCGGCCCTCGTGCTGGTGGGGGTGTTCGTCTACCTGCCGCTCGCGCAGAACCTGTGGTTCAGCACCCTCGAGTGGGACATCTACAGCGGGAGCCGGGAGTACATCGGGTCCGACAACTACAGCAGGCTCCTGAAGGACCCGGTCTTCTGGTCCTCGTTCGGCAACAACCTGCTGTACGCGGCGGTCTCCATCGTCGTCCAGGTGTTCGGCGCGCTCGTGCTCGCGGCGCTGATCGAGAGCATCCGGAGCGAGCGGTGGCGGCGCGGCCTGCGGGCGGTCTACTTCCTCCCCTCGGCGATCTCGCTGACCGTCGCGGGCCTGCTCTTCTACTTCGTCTACGAGCCGAGCCTGGGCCCGCTCAACCACCTGCTCCGCTCGGTGGGGCTGGGGGAGTTCGCCCAGGCCTGGCTGGGCCAGGAGGGCACCGCGATGAGCGCGATCATCGCGATGAGCCAGTGGCAGGGCTTCGGCTACTCGACCCTGCTGTTCGCCGTCGCGATCCAGCGCATCCCCGCCGAGATCCACGGCGCGGCGGCCATCGACGGCGTCGGGCCGATCCGCCGCTTCGTCCACGTGACGGTCCCGCTGGTGCGGGAGATGACCGGCCTGATGGCGATCGTGACCGTCTCCGGGTCGTTCCAGGTGTTCAACGAGGTCATGGTGATGACCGGCGGCGGGCCGAACAACTCGACCCAGGTGCTGGGGACCTGGCTGTACCGCAGCGGATTCGTCCGCAACGACTTCGGCTACGCCGCCGCCATCGCGACGGTGCTCTTCGTGATCACGCTGGGCATCGCCCTGCTGCAGCTGTGGTTCACCCACAGGAGAAGGGTGGAATGGTGAGTCGCCTGAGCTTCCTCGGGGTGATCGTCCGCGTGTTCATGTGGGCCTTCCTCCTCGGCCTCGCGGTGGTCGTGCTCTATCCGCTGCTGTGGATGCTGCTCAACGGGTTCAAGACCAACGCCGAGCTCTTCGGCGACCCCTTCGCCCTGCCCGTCGACTGGAGCTTCGACAACTACCGCAAGGCGTGGAACCGGGGGGTGAGCGACTACCTGACCACCAGCGTGCTCGTCACCGTGACGTCCACGATCGCCACCGTGTTCGTCAGCGCCTGGGCGGCCTACGGGCTGACCCGGGTGCGGATCCCGATGAACCGGACGGTCACCGCGCTGATCCTCGGCGGGCTCATGCTCGCCCCCACCGTGGCGCTCGTCCCGCTGGTGAAGATGTTCCAGGCGATGGGCCTGTACAACAGCTTCTGGGCGCTGCTCATCCTGTACACGGCCTTCCGCGTCCCGTTCACCACCTTCCTCCTGCGCGCCTACATGATCGACCTGCCGCGCGAGGTCGACGAGGCCGCCGAGATGGACGGCGCCGGCCGGTGGACCGCCTTCTGGCGGATCACCCTGCCCATGTGCAAGCCGATCATCACCTCGACGGTCCTGCTGCACATCCTGTTCACCTGGAACGAGTACCTCTTCGCCATGGTCTTCACCAGCGGCAGCGGCGTGCAGACCCTGCCGGTGGGGCTGACGAGCCTGATGAGCAAGCACGGCACCGAGTTCCCCGTGGTGTTCGCGGGCATGGTGATCGCGGCGCTCCCCGTGGTCCTGCTGTTCTTCCTGGGCCAGCGCTACATCGTCAGAGGACTCGCCGACGGGATCGGGAAGTGACCGCGCCGCCCGCGGCGCCGCGGCCCGACCGGGGGCCCGGTCCACCGCCGGGAGGCGTCAGCGGCGCCAGTGGCCCGGCCGGACGAGGCCGGACTCGTACGCGCAGATGACCGCCTGGATCCGGTCGCGCAGACCGAGCTTGGACAGCACGCCGCTGACGTGGCTCTTCACGGTGTGCTCGCTGACCACCAGGGCCTCGGCGATCTCGGGGTTGGACAGGCCCCGGCCGAGGAGGGCCAGGGTCTCCCGCTCGCGGCCGGTCAGGGCGTCCATGCCCGGTACCGCGGCGGGCGGGCGGGCGCCGCGCCGGATGACGTCGTCGATGAGCTTGCGGGTCACGGCGGGGGCGAGCAGTGACTCCCCGGCCGTGACGACGCGCACGGCGTGCACGAGGTCGTCCCGCCGCACGTCCTTCAGCAGGAAGCCGCTGGCCCCCGCGTGCAGGGCCGCGTAGACGTACTCGTCGTTGTTGAACGTGGTCAGGATGATGATCCTGGCGGCGGTCCCGGCGCAGATCTCCTCGGCGGCCCGGATGCCGTCCATCACGGGCATGTGGATGTCCAGCAGGACCACGTCGGGCGCGTGGAGGCGCGCGGCCTCCACGGCCTGGGCGCCGTCGCAGGCCTCCGCGACGACCGTGATGTCCGGCTGCGTGTCGAGGATCAGGGCGAAACCGCTGCGCACGAGCTCCTGGTCGTCGGCGACCACCACGCGGATGGTCACGCGGCGGCTCCCGGCAGGCGCACCGAGACGGCGAAGCCGCGCCGGTCCGGCCCGTGGCCGAAGGACACCGAGCCACCGCACGCCGCCGCGCGTTCGCGGATGCCGACCAGCCCGTGCCCCGTCCCGCCGCTGTGGCCGCGGCCGTCGTCCGTCACATCGATCACCAGCGCGTCCTCCCGCCAGTCGAGCCCGACCGTGACCGCGGTCGCGCGGGCGTGCTTGACCACGTTGGTGAGCGCCTCCTGGACCACCCGGTAGGCGGCGGCCTCCACGTCCGCCGGCAGCGGGCGCGGCGTCCCGCTGACGGTCAGGGCTGCGGGCTGCCCGGCGCGGTCCACGCTCTCGACCAGCGCCCCGATGCGGGCCACCGTGGGAGTGGCCTCGGCGGAGTCCTCCTCCAGCAGGCCGAGCAGGCGGCGCAACTGGTCCATCGCGTCCCGCCCGGCCGCGGCGATGGCGTCGAAGGCCGCTTCGGCGCGGCCGGGATCAGGCCGTACGGCCAGCGGCCCGGCCTCCGCCTGCACCACCATCAAGCTGATCGCGTGGCCGAGGATGTCGTGCATGTCCCGGGCGATCGCCGCCCGCTCCCGCTCGGCCGCCCGGCGCGCCTCCATCTCCTTCTCGCGTTCGAGCTGGCGGGCGTGGGCCTGCCGGTTGGCCGTCGCCCGGCCCATCGCCCAGGCCGCGACGTACATCACCAGCCCGCGCACCGTCGTGTCCGCACTCGGCGTGCGCAGGACCAGCCCGGCGAGCTGGGCGGCGGCGCCGGCGGCGAGGAGAACCAGCGCCCAGGTCCGCGCGCGCCGCGAGCCGTGCACGCCACCGTGTAGACCGCGATCAGCAGCGCGTACGGGACGGGCTGCGGCGCGGTGTCGGGATCGTTCAGCAGGTACGCGCCGGTCGCGGCCGTCACCGCGACCAGGACCGCCAGCGGTGCGCGCCGCCGCCAGATCAGCGGCAGCACCTGGCCGAGCACCGGAAGGTAGTGCTGGACCGTGTAGCCCGTCACCGGGTCGGCCGCCCGCGCCGTCAGCAGGAAGGGAGCCGAGTGGGCGGCGAGGACGGCCAGGGTGACGGCGACGTCCACGGCGAGCGGCGGGATCCGGCGGACGACACGGACAGAAGATCGCATAAGTGAGTGGATCATAGCTCAGGTGTAGGAGAGGCCGGCGAGGTTGTACGTGACCGCCACCACGGCGAACGCGGTCACGCCGAGGGCGACCAGCGTGTAGGAGACCCTGCCTGCGGGCCGCCACCAGCGCCTCCGCCAGGCCATCGCCGTACAGGCCAGCAGGGCGGCGGCCAGCGGCACCGTCAGCGACGCCAGCACCAGCAGCGCGATCAGCACGGGCGCCCCTTCCAGGACCAGCGGCAGCGCCCGGCCCTCGTCGGCGAGCAGGCTGCCGAACCCCGCGGTGAAGACGACCACGGCGGCGCCGGCCAGCCAGGCGAGCAGGCGCGGGAGCCGGGGCCCGGCGGGAGGGGAGGACTGCCGCCTGCGGGCCGCCCGGACCACCGCCGCCACGGGGAACCCCAGCAGCGCGGCCAGCGAGGCGCAGAGCCCGGCGGCCAGCAGGCCGAGGTGCAGCGACGGGTGGTCCAGCGGGCCGATCCGGTCGAAGACGACCGTGCTGCGGCTGATCGCCAGCTGCCCCGGCTCGGGGAAGGCGATCCGGTCCCAGCCGCCCTCCTCCTGGAAGACGCCGGGCTGGAACTGGATCCAGCGCACCTGCCTGCCCTTGAACCCGGTGGTGAGGACGCCGCCGTCGGCGGTCGCGGTGACGTGCACCGGCGAGTCCGTGAGCGCCTGCACCTTCAGGACGCTGCCGTGGCTGGTCCGGCTGCTCTGGTACCAGCCCTCGTAGCGCTCCGCGGAGGCGCCGGGCAGCGCGCTGACGGACGGCGGGCGCGCGTCCGGGAGATAACGGTCAATGATCTTGTGGGCCAGCTCGAACCCGTCCAGCCCGTGCCGTCCGGTGCCGTCGCCGTTGGACATGAGGTGGATGCCGATGCCCTGCTCCGGCAGCAGGATCATGTAGGTGTGCATGCCGGGCATGTCGCCGCCCTTGAAGAGCAGGCGGTGCCCCTTGTACGGCGACTCCTCCCACATGAAGCCCATGCCGGGCAGCCGGGGGTCCTCGGTGTACTGCCGCCGCTGCATCTCGGCGGCGACCCCGGGCCCGAGGAGGGCGTCCTGCGACAGCTGGGCGAGCATGTACCTGCCCATGTCCGAGGCGGTCGAGGCCGGGCCCGCGCCGGAGGCGGCGAAGTCCGCGCAGTTCGCCGTGGTCGCCGAGCCGTCCGCGAGGTAGGCCTTGGTGTCCTTCAGGCCGTCGCAGGCGATGACCGAATCCGCCATGCCGAGGGGGGCGAACACGCGGCGGTCGACGTACTCCTCGAACGGCGTCCCCGCGACCGTCTCCACCAGGTGGCCGGCCAGGGCGACGCCGTAGTTGCTGTAGGAGACCCCGGTGCCGGGCGGGCGCAGCCGGGCGGGCTGGGTCGCGGCGAGCGCCTCGCCCAGCGGCCGCACGTCCGTGCCGCTGCCCACGACGTGGTCCTCGTCGAACCCGGCGGTGTGCGTGAGCAGGTTCCGGAGGGTGACCGGACGGCCCGGATAGGTATCGCGGATCTTGAAGGCGGTCAGGTAGGTGTTGACGTCCGCGTCCAGGTCCAGCTTGCCCTCGCGGACCAGCTGCAGGGCGGCCTGGGCCGTGAACAGCTTCGTCTCCGACCCGATCAGGAAGCGCGTGCGCTCGGGATCCACGGGGAGACGGCGCTCCACGTCGGCCCAGCCGTACCCCTCGTCGACCACCCGCCGGCCGCCGGCCACCACCGTGACGGCCACACCGGGGACCTTCTCCTCGGCCATGGCGGTGGTGACGTGCTCGTCGACCAGTGCGCCGATCCCCGGCAGATCCGGCGATCGAACGGCGTTCACCGGGGCGGCGTGCACCGGGGCAGTCGCGAGGACCAGTGCGGTGATGAGTTCCAGCAACATGCCTCAAGACTCCTGCGAACCCTCCTTCCGGCACATCGCCGACGCCACCCATTCCGCCCTCCCCCGCGCGGGGAGGGCCGGAGCACGCTCTCCGGGGCCCGGCCCTCAGAGCCCGGCCCTCAGGTTCCGGACGTCGGGTTCCGGACGTCGGGTTCCGGAGGTCAGGGCCCGGACCTCAGAGCCCGGCTCTCACGGGTTCGGACCTCAGGCCCCGGCTCTCACGGGTTCGGCCAGAGGATGAAGAGAGGACAGGCACGCCGAACGGGCCGGTCGCCGATCTCTTCGAGCGCCGCACGGATCTCGTGCAGGTGCCCGGTGGTCATCTGCAGCGGGGGCTCGTCGGGCTGGTAGGTGGTGCGGATCGGATAGTCCACGCCCGGCTGCCTGGTCATCTCGATGTGGCAGCCGAGCACGTGGGTGACCGGCCGGCGGCCGGAGAAGTCGATCAGGCGGTCGATGCTCCGGGCGAAGGCCGGCCAGTCCTTGATGTACAGACGGCCCGGGTAGACCGTGTCGCCGGTGAGCAGGAACCCGGTCCACCGGTCGTAGAACGTGACCGCCGCCTCGTGGTGGCCCGGAGTGGCCAGGCACTCCAGCACCCGTCCTCCCAGATCGATCCGCGCCACGGCGCCGGGATCCTCGTCGAACCCGAAGTACCCCCAGGCGGTGGCCAGGTCCGCGCCGACCACCGTGGTGGCGGGACGACCGGCGAACTGACCGTCGCCCGCGACGTGGTCGCCGTGCGGGTGGGTGTGCAGCACCAGCAGGTGGTACTCCTCCCGCGGATGGCGGGCGAGCCAGCCGGCGACCAGCTCGTCGACCACCCGGCGCAGGGGGAAGAACTCGGCGGACGCCGTGGCGCCGGTGTCGATCAGCACCGCCCGTGCGTTTCCGAACAGCAGGAACAGGAACGGCGCCTCGTAGTCGATCGCCATGTTCTGCCGCAGGATGAACGTGTGCTCGTCGTACGCGTGGACCTGGATGTCCGGATCGGTGTTGTGCTTGGCCGACGGTGAGCCGTGAATCCACCGGACGTTCAGCGCACGGGGCCGCGGAGTCACTCCGGCGAAATCGATCAGGGGTGTGCCTGCGTCCACGACGTCTCCTTCACGTGCGTCACGGCGGCGCGGTGCGCCGCCGCGGTGACCGGTCCTGACGGCCGGGCCTCGAAGGGTCCGGTGCCCGCGTCTTCGCCTGAGCGGGCTCGCCGCGGTCTCCCGCGTCGTACGGTATGGGCCCGCGGCATGCGATCACCAGATAGAGCGCGGCGTCTCGCGCGCGCACCGGAGCTCGTGCCATCCGACGCGTCGTGGCCGCGCAGGTACCGCAACGCCTCGGCGTTGAGGAGCACTCCTCTCCGCCGCCGGTCAGGGCCGGACGGTGAGGTCGTCGGAGCGACCGGCCTCGAGGCGCGACCACTGGGCGATGGGGCGTCCGCCGGTCCGCAGATTGGAGTCGTCGTCGACCCGCCGCGGTTGCGGCCAGCCAGGAGGCGAATCCTCCTGCGTCTCCTGACGTCCGTACACGGTGAGGTCCATGAGCGCGTAGCTGTAGTCCATCTCCTCCACGCCGCGGAGGGTCGTCCAGTAGGTTTCGAAGACCCGGTCGCCGTCCCGTACGTAGCACACGAGGTGCATCATGCCGGGGCGGCGTCCGACGAGGAGCGTGTCGAGGGAGTCCTGCGCCGAGTACCACGGCATCTGCCAGCCCATGAAGTCGCGGTAGCGGCTGCTCTCGTCGTAGGGCCCCTGGCAGAGGACCGCGTAGGTGATGTCGCGGGAATGCAGGTAGGACAGCTCCCCGACCTGGGTGTTGCACCACGTGCAGCCTTCGCACTGCCCGGCCGCGGGGTTCCCGGGATACCACATGAAGTAGTAGGCGATGAGCTGCCGGCGCCCTTCGAACGCGTCGAGCAGGGTGGTCGGCCCGTCGGGCCCGATCAGCGTGGTTCCGGCGTCCACCTCGACCATGGGCAGGCGCCGCCGGGCCGCGGCGATCGCGTCGCCTTCCCGGGTGTGCGCCTTCTCCCGGGCCCGCAGCCTGTCCAGTTCGGCCTGGAAGGCGGCCCGGTCGACGACCGCGGGCAGGCCCGGCGCGTCGGTGGCGCCGACCCCGGCT
>NZ_CDRNDK010000041.1:0-27014 GCF_977012225.1 Planomonospora algeriensis
CCAGCCTCCGCCAGCACGGCCAGGCGAGCGCTCGGCGGGGCGACGGTGAAGTCCTGGAACGGCGAGCCCGGCACCAGCCGGACCAGCGCCCGCCCGGCCCCGGCAGGTGGAGGACGACGCCGTCCTTGCGCCGGGCCACCCGCCCGGCCAGGCCGCCGTAGTCCTCCCGCAGGAGGGCGTCCAGCACCCGCGCCGCGAGGTACGGCTCCCGCCCGGTGACGGCGTGTTCCGCGATCACGAGATCACCCAGGGGTCGGCGGCGGTGAAGGCCGAGACGGCCGCGTCCACGCTCGCCCGGTCGGGCCGACGGCACGGACGATGCCCAGGTAGTCGCGGTTCGTGTGGCTCCGGTCGATGCGGTCGCCCACCGATCGCAGCGGCCGGTGCCAGAGCCGCACGCGGTCGCCGGGGGAGGGCGACACGGTCCCGGGGGCCCTCGTCACGGTCCCCGACCGCTCCGCCACCAGGCTCAGGGCGGTCCCGTGCCCGAGGTCCGGTGCGGTCCCGTGCCCGAGGTCCGGTCCGAGGCCCAGGCCGAGGTGCACGCCGAGGATGCGTTCGAAGAGCGGGACGCCCAGCAGGTCGGCGAGGAGGAAGTCGCAGTGGTCGCCGATCACCCGGTAGTTGACCTCGATGATCCGCGGCCCGTCCGCCGTCATCACGTACTCGGTGTGGCAGGCCCCGAAACCCGCGCCCAGGGCGCGCAGCGCCCGGAGCACGTGGTCGGCCGCGGGCGGCGGCTCCCAGTCCAGGCGCTCCTCCACGAAGTACGGCAGCGGCCCCAGGGTGGTCCGGAAGCCGCCGAGCACCCGGACGGACCGGCCGTCGCCCAGGGTCTCCAGCGTGTGCAGCGGACCGTCGAGGTACTCCTCCACGACCAGGGTCTCGCCCGGCCGCCGCCCGCGGATCGCCCGCACGGCCTCGGCCAGTTCGCGCCCGTCCCGGACGAGCACGACGTCCTCGCTGGCGACGCCCTGGCTCGGCTTGACCACGGCGGGCAGCGGCACGTGCCCGCCGGGCGCGGCGGCGTCCTCGCCGGGTACCGGGGCGTCCGGCGCGAGCCGTACGGAGCGCACGGTCTCCACTCCGGTCGCGGCCAGCCGCCGCCGGGTGAGCGCCTTGTTCTTGGCGGCGACGCACGCCCGCCAGTCCTTGCCCGGCAGGTCGAAGTAGGCGGCGGCCAGGGCGGTCTCGGCCTGGATGTGGTCGGAGTTGGAGAAGACCGCGTCGGGCCGGTGGTGGTGCGCGATGACGTCGATCACCGCCCGTGCGTCGCGCACGTCGCAGGCGAGCGTCTCGGCGCCGGACGCGGCGTACCGCTCCGGCCGGTCGGTCAGGATGGTGACGTCGCAGCCCAGCGCACGGGCGGCGGGCAGGAACCCGTCGGTGACGGAGTCGGTCGGTTTGAGCGCGGTGAGGTACAGCCGCAATGCGGACCCCCGATATCAGGTAAGGCTAACCTAACCAGCGGCATCGTAGTCGAACGGAGATCATCATGTGACGGGACCGGAGAATCATCATCCATGTCCCGTTCGCGGGAAGGCGAGAGGCTTCTCGCCGTCGTCTCATCCTGTTCTCCGCGGGGACGCCCACGGAGGACATCATGAGCCGCCCTTCCTCCGCCGTCATCCCGGCCGGGGGTGCGCCCGCCGCTCCCGTGGTCAGCTCGGCCCCGCCTGCCCGCCTGCCCGCCTGCTCGCTCGCCCGCGTCGCCGCCGGAGCCCTCCGCGGGTGCCGGAGTCCTCGGCGGCCGCGCGCCCGTGGCGGGAGAGGTCCGCGGCCGGCACGTCGTTAGGATGTGTCCGGCTCGGGGAGGGTGTGACGGCGTGGACATCACGGCAGACGAAGGACTACTGGGACCGCTGCTGCTCGCGCGCGGCGCCATCGACCGGTCGGCCGCGCGCCGCGGGGACGCCGAATGGATCGAGCGGGCGTGGGCCGACCCCGCGACCAGGGTCCTGGTCGTCGACGGCGGTCAGGCACTGGTCAGGATGAGGGACGGGGCGGCAGGGCTCGTCCTGCTGCCCCCGGCGGACGCACCGGAGGGGGAGCGCTACCTGCTCGGAGTGGACGCCGACGGCACCGCCTACTTCGGGGTGGCGGCTCCGATCGAGGGCGCCGTCCGCGAGGAGCCCGGCCGCCGGATCGTTCCGCCGCCGGATCCGGCGGCTTGGCGGGAGGGGGAGGCCCTCCCGGCCGGGCTGCGCCAGGTCGGCGCGCTCCTGGGCGACCTGGACGCCGGTCTGCTGGTCTACGCGGTCGCCCTGGAGGCCTGGCACTCCACCCACGAGTTCTGCCCCCGCTGCGGAGGCCGTACGGAGGTCCGGACGGGCGGGCACGTGCGGGTCTGCCCGCAGGACGGCAGTCAGCACTTCCCCCGGGTGGACCCTGCGGTGATCATGCTGGTCCACGACGAGGAGGACCGGTGCCTGCTGGCCCGGGGGCCGCAGTGGCCCGAGGGCCGGCTGTCGGTGCTCGCCGGGTTCGTGGAGCCCGGGGAGTCGTTGGAGAACGCGGTGGTGAGGGAGGTCGCGGAGGAGGTCGGCGTGCTGGTGGCCGCCCCGCGCTACCTGGGCAGCCAGCCCTGGCCGTTCCCGCGCAGCCTGATGCTGGGTTTCTTCGCCAGGGCCTTGTCCACCGAGCTCGTCCCCGACCGCGAGGAGATCGCCGAGGCCCGCTGGTTCAGCCGCGCCGAACTGCGGGCCGCGCTGGAGAACGGTGAGGTGCGACTGCCGCCGCAGGTGTCGATCGCGCGCCGGTTGATCGAGGCGTGGTACGGCGGGGGGCTCGAAGGCGACTGGTGACCGGTCGCGCCCACCGGCCGATCAGCCGATCATTCCGTCGGCGGGTCGGCCGATCAGCCGATCATTCCGTCGGCGGGTCGGCGGGTCGGCGGGTCGGCGGGTCGGCGGGTCGGCAGAGTGGCGGAGCGGAGCCTTGGGTCTTCGAGTTCTAGGCCGGGCGGTACAGCCGAAGGCGCGGGCCCCGCGACGGTCGTTCACTTTCCGTGTTTGAGCGGATACTCTTCGTGTTTTGGGGGATGGGTGCCGGGTATGGAGAGTGCACCCGGCCCGCCTTGCCGGCAGGTGGCCGGGACGGACACCGAACCCCTGCAGGCCCTCGCGAAGGGAATGAAATGATCAAGAAGACAGTGCGCCGCCTCACCGCCGTCGGGGTGCTGGCCCCGGCCCTCGTGCTCGGCGGAGCCGGGACCTCCCTGGCCGACGACGGGGCGCTGTGGCAGCAGACCCAGGCCCGGGCGACCGTCGACGGCGCGAGCCTGAAGATCGTGCGGGCCTACACCGACGGGGCGGGCAAGGTCTTCTTCGAGGAGCTCTACTTCACGGCGGACCGCAACGGCGCCACGGTCCACCGCACCCGGAGCGGCGCCAGCGCGGACTAGTCCCGGCCCCGGCCGGGAGGGCGCCCGGCGGACCGCCCGGGCGCGGGGCGGCGCCCGCCTCGGGCGGAGACCGGAGCATAACCGACCGGCCGGGAACGGCTCAGGCGGCGCTTCCGAGGAGCCGCTTCACCTCGATGACGGAGGGGTTCGTCAGGGCCACCCGCCCGGCGGGGGATTCGACGACGACCGTCGGCACGGTCTGGTTGCCGTTGTTGACGCTCATGACGAACTCGGCGGCGTCGGGGTTCCGCTCGATGTCGATCTCCTGGTAGGCGATGCCCTCCCTGGTCAGCTGAGCCTTCAGCCGCTTGCAGGGACCGCACCAGGTGGTGGTGTAAACGGTGAGCGCCATGGCGTTGGAAACCCCTTCAGACGATGTTCGCGCTCATTGGCAACACGCGGCGGGCCTCGCGTCTTCCCGGCGGATCAGAAGACCTTGCCGGCGATCCACTCCTGCACCCGCTCCGCCACGCCGGGCAGCCGGTAGAGCGGAGAACTGTGGTTGATGCCCGCCTCGGTCAGCACCGTGACCTCCACCCCGACCTGCCCGAGGCGGTCGCGCAGCTGGTTGCTGTGGCTCGACGGCACGAACTCGTCCGCCGAGTGCACGCTCAGCACGGGCGCGTCGCCGCGGCTCGCGTGCTCGGGCACCTCCATGCTCTGCCAGATCCTCGCGCACTTGCCCGAGGGCTCGCAGCCCCCGGCGAGCCGGATGGCGGACTCGCGCAGCTTGCGCTTGTTCAGGTCCAGGGTCTCGGCGCCGTCGAGGTAGGCCGTGAGCGGGGAGACCACCGGCGAGATGCCGACCACGCCCTTCAGGCCCGGCAGGCCGTTGCGGTAGGTGCCCACCGCGGTGGCGAGGTGGCCGCCCGCCGAGAAGCCCACGACCACGTAGTTGTTCGGGTCGAAGGACCACAGGGCGGCGTGCCGGCGCGCGGTGGCGATGGCGTCGAGGGTGTCGGTGCGCTGGGCGGGCCACGGCGCGTCGGTCGAGAGCCGGTAGTTGATGTTGAAGACGGTGTATCCGAGCTCGGCGTAGCTGCGGCTGATCTCGGTCATGTACTTCTTGTCGCCCGACGACCACCAGCCGCCGTGGATCAGGAAGACCCCCGGCCGCCGCAGCTCGTCGGCCTGGTGCCAGACGTCCATGCGCTGCCGGGCGTGCCTGCCGTACGCGACGGTGTTGAGGACGGTGCCCTGGACCAGCTGGTCGGGATCCGCCGGGGCCGACGCCGACGCCGAGGGCGTCGGTTCGGCCCTCTTCTCGGAGGCTCCACCGGGCGCGGCGGAGGCCGGGGCGGCGTTCGCGGCGATGGACCCGGCCGCGGCCGCGGTGCCGGCGGAGAGGGCTGTGGGGACCGCCGCCGCGTCCGCGTGCACCCCGGAGGGTGCGAGCACCAGTGTCGCCAGGGCGAGCGCGCTCACGGTTGCCGCAGTTCGCACAGGAGTCTTTCCTTTCCCCCGGGGTTTTCTTGAGACCCCCATTGTGGAGTAAGGCACCCTGTTCGCGCATCTCAGCACGGACTCGGGAGGGCGACGGGATGGTGCCAGAATGGGCGATGCCCGGCCGGTGACCGCGAGGACGACGCCGACCGGCCCATCGGACGGCGTGTCACGGCTTGTTAAGGAGTCCCCATGGAGCCCGCTGACGTGCTGGCGGAGCTGGATCCCGAGCAGCGCGAGGTCGCCCAGGCCGTACGGGGCCCCGTCTGCGTCCTGGCGGGAGCGGGCACCGGCAAGACGCGGGCCATCACGCACCGCATCGCGTACGCCGTGCACAGCGGGGTGGTCGACGCCACGGGCGTGCTGGCGGTGACGTTCACCACACGGGCCGCCGGGGAGCTGCGGCAGCGGCTGCGCGCGCTCGGCGTGCCAGGGGTGCAGGCCCGCACCTTCCACGCGGCCGCGCTCCGCCAGCTCACCTACTTCTGGCCGCGCGTCATCGGCGGCGACCCGCCCGCGGTGATCGAGTCGAAGCTGCCGCTGCTGCGCACCGTGTGCCGCTCCGTGGGGCGGGAGGCCGGGCAGGCCGAGCCGCGCGACCTCGCCTCCGAGATCGAGTGGGCCAAGGCCGGCCAGATCCATCCCGAGGACTACGCCGAGGCGGTCAAGAAGATCGGCCGCACGCCCCCGGTCCCGGCCGAGGAGATGGCCCGCGTCTACGACGCCTACGAGACGCTCCGCCGCGAGCGGCACCTGCTCGACTTCGAGACCATCCTGGAGCTCACCGCCGCCCTGATCACCGAGCACGGCGAGGTGGCCGCCCAGGTCCGGCGGCAGTACCGCCACTTCGTCGTCGACGAGTACCAGGACGTCAACCCGCTGCAGAAGCTGCTGCTCGACACCTGGCTGGGCGATCGCGACGACCTGTGCGTGGTCGGCGACCCCAACCAGACGATCTACTCCTTCACCGGCGCGACCTCCCGCTACCTGACCGGCTTCCCGGTCGAGCACCCCGGCGCCGCCGTGATCAAGCTGGTCCGCGACTACCGCTCCACGCCCCAGGTGGTCGCGCTGGCCAACCGGGTCCTGGAGGTGGCGCGCTCCCCGCACCGGCTCTCCCTGGTCGCCCAGCGCCCCGACGGGCCCGAGCCGGCCTTCACCGAGTACGCCGACGAGGCCGCCGAGGCCACGGGCGTCGCCCGCGCGGTGCAGGCCCTGGCCGAGTGCGGCGTCCCGCTGCGCGAGACGGCCGTGCTCTTCCGGGTCAACGCCCAGTCGCAGGCCTACGAGCAGGCCTTCGCCGAGGCGGGCATCCCCTGTCTCGTGCGCGGCGCCGACCGGTTCTTCGAGCGCCCCGAGGTCCGCAAGGCGGTCGTGCTGCTGCGCGGCGCTGCGCGCTCCGCCGGAGCCGACGACGACCTGGCCCCGGCTGTGCACCACATCCTGTCCGGCATCGGCCTGACCCCCGAACCCCCGGCCGGGGGGAAGGCCCGGGAGGAATGGGAGTCGCTGCGGGCCCTGGCCGAGCTGGCGGAGGACCTGGCCGCCCGGGGCGCCGGCCTGCCGGGCTTCGTGGCCGAGCTGGAGCGACGGGCCGCCGAGCAGCACGCGCCGGAGGTCGAGGGCGTGACGTTGGCCTCCCTGCACGCGGCCAAGGGCCTGGAGTGGGACGCGGTCTTCCTGGTGGGGGTCACCGAGGGGATGCTGCCGATCGTCCACGCCAAGACGCCGGAGCAGATCGAGGAGGAGCGGCGCCTCCTCTACGTGGGCGTCACCCGGGCCAGGGTCCACCTCGGGGTGTCGTGGGCGCTGGCCCGTGCCCCGGGGGGACGGCCCCGGCGGCCGTCCCGCTTCCTGGACGGCCTCACCGGCCGCCCGCGCGGTCCGCGCCTCGGCTCCCGCCCCCCGCGAGCGCCGTACGGTGGCCGCGACGGTGAGCTGCCGTGTCTGCGGCAAGACGCTGGCCGCCGCCGCCGAGCAGAAGCTCGGCCGGTGCGCCGGCTGCCCCGTCGACTACGACGAGGCCCTGCTGGAGAGGCTCAGGGCATGGCGCGCGGCCGCCGCCAAGGAGGCCAAGGTGCCGTCGTACGTGGTCTTCACCGACGTCACGCTGCAGGCCATCGCGGAGCGGGCGCCGGCCTCGGAACAGGACCTGATGACGATAACGGGCATAGGGCGCGTCAAACTGGAGCGGTACGGCGAGGCGGTGCTCGCCATCTGCCGTGCCGCCGGAGACCAGACGGAGGACGCGTGAACGAGGCTCTCAAGGAGCTGCTGGACCTGCTCGACCTGGAGCAGATCGAGCTCGACATCTACCGGGGGCGGAGCCCCGAGGAGCGCATCCAGCGCGTCTTCGGCGGGCAGGTGGCCGCCCAGGCGCTGGTCGCCGCGGGCCGTACGGTCCCGGCGGACCGGCACGTCCACTCGCTGCACGCCTACTTCATCCGGCCGGGGGACCCGGCGATTCCGATCGTCTACAACGTGGAGCGGGTCCGCGACGGACGGTCGTTCACCACGCGCCGGGTCGTGGCCGTCCAGCACGGCAAGGCCATATTCACCATGTCGGCCTCCTTCCACGTCATCGAGAGCGGGGTCGAGCACCAGGCGGCGGTGATGCCGGCGGTGGCGGCGCCGGAGGAACTGCCCACGATCCAGGAGCGGATGCGCGAGGTCGTGGGGGAGGGCTCGCCGTGGCGGGAGTGGCTGACCCGGCCGCGCCCGGTGGACTCCCGCTACGTGACCCCGCTCACCTGGGAGGCGCATCGCGATCCCGGCCTGCGCGGGGCGGAGACGAACGTGTGGTTCCGCTACGACGCGGACCTGCCCGACGACCCGCTGCTCCACGTGGTCCTGGCCGCCTACGCCTCGGACTTCACCCTGGTCGACACCGTGCTGCTGGCCCACGGCCTGGCGTGGGGGGCCTCCAACCTCTCCGGGGCCTCGCTGGACCACGCCATGTGGTTCCACCGGCCCTTCCGCGTCGACGACTGGATGCTGTACGCCCAGGAGTCGCCCTGGTCGGGGGCGGCGCGGGGACTGGCCAGGGGGCAGATGTTCACCCGGTCCGGAGAACTGGCGGTGTCCGTGGTGCAGGAGGCGATGATCCGCGTGCTGGAGCCGTAAAACTGCAGGTAGAAAATATGTTGCCCCTTCCCGGTGACCGGGTTTAGGGTCTTGGACAAGCGAGCCGGACAATCCGTCCGGCGATCTACGAATGGAGGTGAGTCCGCTGTGAAGATCAACCTGATGTCGGCCCAGCTGGGGCTCACTTCCGTGTGCTCCGGCACCACCCTGCCCGTCTTCGGCGGCCAGGCCATCCTCGCGGATGCCGCGGTCGTTCCCATGCGACGGGACAAGTCCGCCATCTTCCAGGTCCAGGTCAGCCGTGAGGCCGCCCTGCTCGCCATTCCGGCGACGGGCGTTCCGGCTGCCCCGGCGGCAGAGGCCGGCGACTACGCACAGCAGACCGAGCACACCGGAAACGGTGGGCTGCGAGGTCCGCAACCCTGGAGGCGTCACCCACAGGTCATCTGACCTGACGAGGGAGAGCCACCAGGCCGCGGATCCGCAGACAGGATCCGCGGCCTTCTTGTTTTGCCGTACATCCTGACCCCCACCCACGAGGTAACAGCTAGACCCACACCCAACAGAGAGGTGAAGCAGATGGGGGCCAAGACGATCATGGACCTGATCGACGAAGCCGAGATCCCCTGTCGTACCGACCCCGACCTCTGGTTCGCCGAGTCCCCGGAGGACGTGGAGTTCGCCAAGGCGCTCTGCGGGGGCTGCCCGATCCAGCAGGCCTGCCTGGCCCGCGCGCTCGAGCGCGAGGAGCCGTGGGGCGTCTGGGGCGGAGAGCTCGTCCTGCGGGGGGCCGTCGTCCCGAGGAAGCGTCCGCGCGGACGTCCCCGCAAGACCCCGGTCGCAGCCTGACCGGTCACAGCCCGACCCGATGATCAACCGAACGTTCTGAGAGTTCCAGAGAGGACCACTTCCGATGACCTACTTCACCAGCCGAGGCCTGGACCTGCCATCTATGCATGAGGAATTGGTGCGTGACCGAATACGGACGCTCCACCGGGAGGCGGAGGAGCAGCGCCGGGCGGCCGGCATCCAGCGGCTCCGGCGCGCCCGGCGCGACGCGGAACGCGCCTCGGCGCGGCTCCGCCAGGCGCTCCTGAGCCTGGTCTGATCCTCTCCGCAGCGCCCGTTCCCTCCCGTCCGGGGCGGCCGCGTCCCCCGGCCCGGTGACCGCCGAAGGTCGCCGGTCCGGGGTCGACAACCGCCACGGGCGCCGGGCTCGACGGAGCCCGGCACCGGGGAGCGGGCGGGGCGGAAAGTGCCGCGGGACACGTCGTGGCGCATGCGAAGAAAGGGCGGCCTCCGGCGAGGCCGCCCTTTCGTGCTTCCGGTGAGGGACCGGTGTGCGGCCGGGAGCGGTGGATTCCGTCGGGCCGGTTCCCGGCCGGGAGGCGGACGCGGTCAGGTCGGTCTCCGGCCCAGGGCCTGGCCTGCGACGAGCGCGCCGAGCGCGACGGCGAAGCCGGCGATCTGCCAGCCGGTGAGGGTCTGGCCGAGGATCACGAATCCGGCGAGGACGGCGACCATGGGGTTGGTGAGCCCGAGCAGGGAGAGCGAGACGGGCGGCAGGCGGTCGATGCCGCGGAACCACAAGGCGTAGGCCGCCGCGGTGCCGATGACGCCCAGGTAGGTGAAGCCGAGGAGGTTCTCACCGGTGACGGAGGCCGGGACGCCCTCGACGGCGAGGGTGAGCGGGGCCAGCACCAGCCCGCCGGCGGTGAGCTGCCAGCCCGTCATGACGAGGGGGGCCTCGGGCCGCCCCCACTTCTTGGCCAGGACGATGGCGGCTCCCATCAGCGAGGTGGCGGTGAGCATCGCGGCGATTCCGAGCGGATCCAGCCGGGCCTGGGCGGTCAGGGCCATGAGGGCCACGCCGAAGGTGCCGGCCAGTGCCGCGTACAGCACGGCGCGGGTGGGGCGGCTCCCCAGGACCGCGAATGAGAGCAGCGCGACGACCAGGGGCTGGACCGAACCGATCGTGGCGGCGACCCCGCCGGGCAGGCGGTAGGCGGCGAAGAAGAGCAGCGGGAAGAAAGCGCCGAAGTTGAGCATGCCGAGTGCCGCGGACCGCCACCACCACGAGCCCGAGGGCAGGCGGCGGGTCGCGGCGAGCAGCACCAGTCCAGCCGGGAGGGCCCGCAGGGCCGCGGCCAGCAGCGGCCGGTCGGCGGGCAGCAGCGTCGCGGTGACGACATAGGTGGTTCCCCAGCTCACCGGCGCCAGCGCGGCGAGCGCGAGGTCACTCATGGTGTGGGTCCGCGCGAGGCGCGGGACTGCGATGACGGCCACGACCGATCACTCCTCATTGATAATCTCAACGTTGAGATAACAACACGGCAGATGCCTGAACGTCAAATCTGTTAACGTTGAGATTGTTCGGGTTGAGAGGAGAGCCGGTGAGCGACGCGGTGGACGCGCTGATGGCGCAGTGGAAGCGGGAACGGCCCGACATCGATGTGTGGCCGATGGGCGTCATCGGCCGGATCTCGCGGCTGTCCGCGCTGCTCGGACGCGAGCTCAAAGAGTCCTTCGCCGAGTACGGGCTGGAGCCGTTCGAGTTCGACGTGCTGGCCACGCTGCGCCGCTCCGGCGCGCCGTACGAGCTGACGGCCGGGGCGCTGCTCAAGGCCGCGATGGTGACCTCGGGCGCGATCACCAACCGGATCGACCGGATGGAGGCCAAGGGCCTGGTGGAGCGGGTCAGGGACGGCGCGGACCGTCGGTCGGTGCGGATCCGGCTCACCCAGCGCGGGCTGGAGCTCGTCGACCGGGTGGTCGGGCCGCACGTGGCCAACGAGGAACGCCTGCTGGCCGCGCTCGGACCGGCCGAACGCGATCAGCTCGCCGGGCTGCTGCGCGTCCTGCTCGAATCCATGGGCGACACCTCGCTCACCTGACCGCCCGCGCCCGTCCGGTCCGGAACCGGCCCCGATCCCCGGGACCCGGCCCCGCCCGGTGCGGAGTCGGTCCCGCTCACCGGGACCCGGCAGGAGGATGGAGACCGCCCTGATCGGGCCGGCCCTGGGTCCAGGCGCCCCGTTCGCGGGATCCCAGGTTCCTCGTTCGCGGGATCCAGGTGCTCAACTCGCGATGGCGTCCTCGGTGGGTTCCGCGTCGGGATCCTCCCCGGTGAATCCGGGAACCCAGCGGATGACCTCGTCGCGGAAGCGGGCCGTGGCGCCGAGTTGGCAGAGTACGCCCACTCCCGCCGCGTGCACCCGGTGGATGAGGACGTAGGAGACGGGCAGGTTGAGCTGGCGCACCACGTTGCCGGGACGCAGGTCGGTGGCGGTGGCGGCCTGCCGCTGCAACCACTCCCGGCTGAAGGTGAACTCCTCCACCGCCGTCGGCTCCACGTAGGGGGCGAGGAACGCGCGCAGGGCCTCCGGATCCACCTCGATGTGCGGGAGGATGAAGCCCTCGTCGCGCAGACCCCGGATCACGGTCTCCATGTCGCCCTGGTTGAAGATGCGGGTCAGTATGCCGAAGACCGGCGGGTAACCGTTGGGCATCCGGTTGACCGCGCCGAAGTCGAGCACGCACATCCGTCCGTCCTCGGCGATCCGGAAGTTGCCGGGGTGCGGGTCGGCGTGGAGCATGCCCACCCGGGCGGGAGAGCAGAACAGGAACCGGACGAACTGCAGCCCGGCGCGATCGCGCTCCTCCTTGGTCCCGTCGGCGATGATCCGTGACAGCGGGGTGCCGTCCACCCACTCCGAGACCAGGATCTGCTCGTTGGCGGCGATGACGTCCGGGACCAGGAAATCGGGATCGTCCTTGAACTCCTGAGCGAAGGCGTGCTGGGCCTCGGCCTCGCGCAGGTAATCGAGCTCCTCGACGATCCGCTCGCGCAGCTCGGAGAGCACGGCCTTGATGTCGAGGCCGGGTAGCAGCACCCCGAAGAGCTTGCCGAGCCGGGCGAGCTGAGTGAAGTCGGAGAGCAGCGCCTTCCCGGCGCCCGGATACTGGATCTTGACGGCGACAGTGCGGCCGTCGTGCCAGACGGCCTTGTGCACCTGGCCGATCGAGGCGGCCGCGGTGGGCCGGTCCTCGAACGACTGGAAGTTCTCCCGCCAGTCGTCCCCCAGCTGCTCGGCGAGCACCTTGTGCACGGTCGCGGCGGGAAGCGGCGGAGCCGCGTCCTGCAGTTTGGTCAGGGTCGCGCGGTAGGGGCCGACGACCTCCGGAGGCAGAGCGGCCTCGAAGATGGACAGCGCCTGACCGAGCTTCATCGCCCCGCCCTTGAGCTCGCCGAGGACCTTGAATATCTGCTCGGCCGTCCGCTCTTGGATCTCCTGGGCGACGAGCTCGGCTGACTTGCCCCCGATGCGTTTCCCCAGGCCGATGGCGGTGCGTCCGGCGAAGCCGATGGGAAGAGCCGCCAGTTTGGCGGAGCGCGTGACGGCGCGGCGCGGAAGGTCACTCACCTTGGTTTGCGGCGTGCCCCCCGTGGAGCGCGGTACGCCGCTCCCTCCCTTCGCGGTGGTGTCTGTCACCGGCAGGTAGCCGACGCGACCATTGTCGGCGAACCGAACTGGTTTCGGAAGCAACGACATAGAGGGTGAACGTTCCAGGATCGCTGTTTCCATCTCCAATCAGGCGATACATCTAATGTGCCGTTGGTCACAGGTGGTTCGCCTCCGTCGAGGAAGGCGAGCGCGTGACCGGCCGCGACGGCCGCGACCAGCGTCGAGACCGCCGTCCCGCACGCGGTCTCGCCCACCGGATAACCGCCCAGCCGGGCGCTGACGACCGGCCATCCCGGATCGCGGTCGCGCCGGGCGAGATCAAGGCAGTTCAGGCACGCGCTCCTCCCGGGCAGGACCAGCGGGCCGACCGACCCGGCACCCTCGAAGGCGGTGGCCAGCAGGTGCGGGACGCCCCAGTCGATCAGGTCTCGCACGAGCAGGCCGTCCAACGGCTCCACCGGCGCGAGCACCACCAGGTCGGGACGGCGGGCCCCGTCGGAGAGGTGGGCGGCCTCCTTGCCCGTCCACGCGGTGAGGGCGGGGGCGACGCGCCCTGCCACGGCCACCGCGCCCTCCTGGCGGCTCATCCCCACCTCCGCCGGGGTGAGCCCGCCGGGGACGACGTCCCGGAGCCTGGCCGTACCGGGATCGACCACGCAGAGCCGTCCGACCCCGGAGGCGGCGAGCAGGGAGACGATCTGCGCGCCCACTCGGCCCGCGCCGTACACCCGCACCTGGGCGGCGCGCCTGCGCTCCAGGACGGAGAGCCCGCCGTCGGTAGTGCCGCGAGCCAGGGAGAGCGCGTCCAGATCGGGCTGGAGCCGGTCGCGCTCGGCCAGCGTGAGCGCGCGCAGCGGACGCGAGGCCGCCCCCGCGTCTTCCACCAGTCCCCGGTCGACCAGCAGGTCGAGCAGGATCCGCCCGCGCTCCTCCCCGATCCCGGCGGCGGCCGCGGCCGACAGCACGCCGGCCAGGTCGCGCACGCCGTCGAGGCTCTCGACCCAGCGCCGCACCTCGGGTTCGAGGTCGGCGAGCACGACCGCGTGCGCGGGGTGCGCGCCGAACTGCAGGGTGCGCTCGTCGCGGACGACCCGGCGGAGCGCGGTCTTCAGACGTGGTCTCATCCGTCGGCCTTTCTGGGGAGGAGGCGTCCAGCGTGTCAGGGACGGGGAGGGGGCCTGGCGGAGTTCTCCCGGCCTGTGGAAAACCCCGGATGGAGGACGCCGAGCTGTGGACGCCGAGCTGTGGACGCCGAGCTGTGCGCGCCGAGGACGCCGGCGGTCGGCCCGGCTGCGGGTGCCTGGCGCAGGGCGCGGCCCGGTGAGGCCGGCGACGGATGCCGCCCCCGGTCGCGGACGGCGGTCCATGACCGGGACAGGGGCCGGCGGCCGGTGATCCGGCGTCCACTACGATCCCGGCATGGACGAGCTCTTGGTCGATCGGCGGGACGACGGCGTCGTGGTGCTCACCCTGAACCGTCCCGACCGGCGCAACTCGATGACCGACGGGATGACCGAGCGGTGGCGGCAGGCCGTCGGTGACCTGAAGCGGGACGGAGACGTGCGGTGCGTCGTCGTCACCGGGGCGGGAAGCGCGTTCTGCTCGGGAGGGGACCTGTCCTGGCTGGCGGACCGGGGAGCGGAGGACGTGCCCGCCCTGCGCGACCGGATGCTGGGGTTCTACCGGACGTGGCTGTCGATCGCGGAACTGGAGGTGCCGACCATCGCCGCGATCAACGGCGCCGCCGTCGGAGCGGGCCTCTGCTTCGCCCTCGCCTGCGACCTGGTCTACGCGGCCGAGGACGCCAAGCTGCTCGTCCCCTTCACCTCGCTGGGCCTGCACCCCGGCATGGCGGCGACCTACCTGCTGCCCCGGGCCGCGGGCATCGGCGTGGCCCGGGAGATGCTGCTGACCGGGCGGACGCTGCTCGGCGCGGAGGCGGCCGCCACGGGACTCGTCACCAGGGCGTTCCCCCGGGCCGCCCTCCTGGCGGAAGTGCTGGAGATCGCGTCGGCGACGGCGGCCAACGCCCCCGTCGCCACCCGGCTGACCAAGGCCGCCCTCGCGGGCGGCGGCCACGCCGACCTCGACGCCGCGCTGCGCTGGGAGTCCCTGGCCCAGCCGGTGACGATGGCCACGGGAGACCTGCTGGAAGGGCTGGCCGCCCAGCGGGAACGCCGGGCCCCGCGATTCGGGAACTCCTGAGACAGGCGATATCCACGTTAATTCGATAAGTCGTGGCCATAACCGTCCGGTCTCGCTGAACAATCTACGAACGGTGATTGACCAGCAGGAACGCCCCCCACCCCCTGGTGGGAATTAACCATTCTCGGCTACCGTGCATAGGTGCCCCCCGAGACAGTCGAGGTCCGTCGAAGTTCTCGTCGTCGGCGGACCGTTTCCGCATACCGCGACGGCGAGAAAACGATCGTGCTGCTCCCAGACGGCCTGAGCAGGACCGATGAGGAGCAGTGGGTGCGCCGGATGCTCGACCGGCTCGCCGCCAAGGAGCAGCGAAGACGCCCCTCGGACGACGATCTGATGGAGCGGGCCGCCGACCTGTCCGCCCGCTATCTCGAGGGCGCGGCACTGCCGTCGAGCGTGCGATGGGTGGAGAACCAGCGGCACCGCTGGGGCTCGTGCACCCCCGACCACGGCACCATCAGGATCTCCACGCGGTTGCGGGCATGCCCGCCTGGGTCGTCGACTACGTGATCATGCACGAGCTCGTGCACCTGCTCGTGCCGAGCCATGGTCCCCGGTTCTGGACCCTGGTGGAACGCTATCCCAAAGCCGAGCGGGCGCGCGGCTTCCTCGAAGGATTCTCCATGGCGGCCAACGGCGCCGCGGAGGAGTGGTGACGGCCGGGAGCCCGGCGGGTGCGGAGCGGGGCGAGGAGCGGCTGGTGGCGGTCCTCGTCACCGAGGCGACGGCCGCCGGCGCGCCTCCGGGCGTCGATCCCGGCGCGTTCCTGACCGCGGTCGCCGAGGACACCTACGAGATGGCCGCCGAACTCGACTTCGTGACGCCCGTCCTGGTCACGAGCGTGCCGGGGATGGAGGAGATCGTCTGGCCGGGGACCCCGGTCGTGGAGATCGCCCCCGGGCTGTCCGGCGCCGCCCTGGTGGCGGCGGCCTTCGCCGCCCTGCCGTACGGCGGGCAGGCGGTCCTGGTCAGCGCGGACGCCCCGGATCTGCCGCCGCTGCTGGTGGGCAAGCTCTTCCGCGCGCTGGGCCGGGCCCGGATCGCCGTCTCGCCCGCGCACGGCGGCGGAGCGTGGCGCTCGCGGCCCATCTGCCCTATCCCGAGTGGGCCGACGCCGGATTCGACGACCCCGACCCGGTCGGGACGCTGCGCGCCCGCGCCCCGGGCAGCCGGATGGTCGCCACCGGCCCCGGCTGGCACCGCCTGCGCACCCCCGGCGACGTCGGACGGCTCGACCCCGGCCTCGAAGGCTGGGACAACACCCGGGCGCTGCTGTCGGCGTGACCCCCGGCGGCCTCGCGCCGGTGACATCCGGGCGCGACGCCCGAGGCATCGCAGTGCCGCCCCGGAGCCGTGGAGATCCCCGCGAAGGCCGGGGACGACGGGCGCCCTACGGAAGCCGGGCGGGCAGCCGGAGATCGGCGAAGACGGCGCGGTGGTCGGTGCCGGGCAGGGTATGGACCTCCACCTCGTTCACCGAGACCCGGCGGTCCACCAGGACGTGGTCGATGGTGATGATCGGAGGGATCCGCCTGCCGGAGGGCCAGGTGGCGACGAGCCCCTGCCCGACCTGGTCGGCCGCGTCGACGTATCCCCGGTCCAGGAGCCGCCGCATCACCGCATGGTCGAGACTGGCGTTGAAGTCGCCCGCGAGGATGCGGACCGTGCCGGGGGAGGGCGGTGGAAGCGCCTCGATGCCCGATTCCCACCCGCTCACCAGCTCGCCGATCGGCGCGTACGTGTGCACGTCGACGATCTCCACCGGAGCGGCGCCGGGCGGTGCGACCAGGGCCGCGGGCATGTTGTGGCCGATCACCCGGAACAGCCCGGCGCGGGGGGTCAGCGGGTGCCTGGAGTACAGGCCGCTGCCGGTCGCGCCCGAGTCCGCCTGCAGCACGCGGTGCGGGAGCAGCCCGGCCAGCCCCGCCGCGTCCAGCTTCTCCGCCATCTCCGGCGTGAGCTCCTGAGTGCTCAGCACGTCCGGCCGCAACCGCCTGACCAGGTCCACGACGGCGGACGCGTCGGCGTCGCCGAACAGCAGGTTGGCGGTCAGCACCCGCAGCGGCGTCCCGGTCCCGGCCTCCGCCGGCCCCGTGGAGCCCACGGCCCTGGGGATCACACTGGAGCCGAGCGCGACCGCGGTGACCAGCGCGACGGCCGTGGCCGTCCGGCTGCGGGCCAGCGCGCCGACGAGCAGGGGCACCAGCGAACCCGCCGCCACATACGGCGTGCCGGTCATGAACTGGGTGGGCAGCGACCCCCGCTCCAGTCCGGCCACCCGGGCGACGGCCCACAGGGCGAACGGCGCGACCGCGACCCAGGCGAAGGTCCGGGAGACACGCCACCGGCGCCGGGCGGGGACCACGACCACGCCGCCGGCGGCCCCCCCGGACGAGACGTCCACATCCACGTTGCTCTGATCCATCGATCGCCCCCCCTGCGGAGACGACGCTATCCGAGGCCATGTGAAACGTATGTAAAACGGTCCGATCAGCTGGAGCGCAGCGTCTCCCTGGCCCGGCGGGCCAGCCGGCGAGTGGCCTCGTCGCTGGGGTCCGGGATCCCGTCCACCGGGAACCAGCGCAGGTCCAGGGACTCCTCGCTGATCACCGCCTCGGCCCCGGCGGGCGCCACCGCGCCGTACTCGACGTCGAGGTGGTGGCTGAACGGCGGATGGCACCAGACGCGGTGCCTGTCCAGGGCCAGCGGCCCGGGCAGCAGCCGCAGCCCGGGGATGCCCGACTCCTCGGTCGCCTCCCGCAGCGCCACGGCCTCCAGAGACAGGTCACCGGGCTCGCAGTGGCCGCCCATCGGCAGCCACAACCCCGCCTTGCCGTGCAGCGTCAGCAGCACGCGCTCGCCGTCGTGGGAGAGCACCGCGGTGGTGGCGGTCAGATGGTCCGGCACGCACTCGCGGTACATCCCGTCCCCGTGGGCGTGCAGGTGCTCCAGGAACTCCTCGCGCAGCGCCTCCTCGGTGTCGGTCGGCGCGTGCCACGCCCCCAGCACGGCCCGCGCGTCGGCGTGGAGGGCGCCGGAGGGCAGGCCCCCACCGGGCAGGAGGTCACCGGGACCGGACCGGCCGCCTCGATCGGGAAGGCTCACGCGCCGTCGTCCCTCGCGCCGCCGGCGTCGTCCTCGTCGTCCCCGGAGTCTCCCGGCTCCTCCGCCTTCCGCAACGAGGCCTCCAGGTCCGACAGGTCGAAGTCGGGCTCGCCCCGCACGAAGCGCTCCGGGTCGTCGAGGTCGGCGGCGGTGGGCATCAGGTCGGGGTGGTTCCACACCGCGTCCCTGCCGTCCACGCCGCGGCCCGTCTCCAGGGCCTTCCACAGGACGGCCGCGTCGCGCAGGCGGCGCGGCCGCAGTTCCAGCCCGACGAGGGTGGCGAAGGTCTGCTCGGCGGGACCGCCGGTCGCGCGGCGGCGCCGTACCGTCTCGCCCAGGGCCGCGGCGGACGGCAGCTTGCCGGCGGCGGCGGCCTCCACCACGGTGCCGACCCAGCCCTCGACCAGGGCGAGCGTCGTCTCCAGCCGGGACAGGGCGGCCTTCTGTCGCTCGGTCTCCTCGGGCTTGAGCAGATTGCCGCCGCTGAGAGCCTGCTGCAGCTGCTCGGGGCTGTTGAGGTCGAGGCCGCGGAGCTGCTCCTCCAAGGCGGACACGTCCACCGTGATGCCCCTGGCGTACTCCTCCACGGCGCCGAGCAGGTGCCCGCGCAGCCACGGCACGTGCTGGAAGAGCCGGTGGTGGGCGGCCTCGCGCAGGGCCAGGTAGAGGCGGATCTCCTCGGCGGGGGTCTCCAGTCCCTGGCTGAACGCGGCGATCCCGCCCGGGAGCAGGGCGGCGTCCCCGGAGAGCGGCAGCCCGATGTCGGTGGAGCCGACCACCTCACGGGCGAGCGAGCCGAGGGCCTGGCCGATCTGCTGGCCGACCATCATCCCGCCCATCTGCTTCATCATGCCCATCAGCGGTCCCGCCATGGCCTGGGCCTCGGCGGGCAGACCGGCGGCGCCGAGCGTGCCGCCCATGGTCTCGACCATGCGCTCGGCGATCGGGTCGCAGAGCTGCCGCCAGACGGGGACGGTCTTCTCGATCCACTCCGACCTGCTCCACGCCTGGGGCGAGCCGACACCGCTGGGCAGCGCGGTGACCTCGTTCAGCCACAGGTCGGCGAGGTTCAGGGCGTCGACGATCTGGCGCCGCTCGCCCTCCATCACGCTCGGGTCGCCCTCGGCGACCACCGCGTGCCGGGCGATGTTCTTGGCCATGTCCCAGTTGACGGGGCCGGAACCCTGCGGGGCGGACAGCATGTCGGCGAACTGCCGCATCGCCGCGGCGATCTGCTCCGGGTTGCCGAACATGGCGAACGGGTTCTCGTCGGGGTCGTTTTCCCGACCTGGGAAGTCAGTCACGGCTCTACCTCGTGCAGGATGGAGGAGTCCACATCCGCCACGTTATCCGTCGCACGGCGGATCAGTGCAAAGTGAGGACCTGGTGCCTACCTCGAAACGCCTCCGGCCCCCGGTCGTCGCCGTCACCGGCGCGGCCTCGGGCATCGGCCGCGCGTTCCTCGCGAAGGTCGCCTCGTCTGCGGATTTCCGCAGAGTGGTGGCCATCGACGAGCAGCGCGGCGACGTACCCGACGTCACCTGGCGGGTGATCGACGTCCGAGATCCGCTCTTGGCGAACCGGATCTCCGACATCGACGTGCTCGTCCACCTGACGGCCGACTACGGGCTCGACTCCGACCCCGGCGAGCGGCGCGCCTACAACCTGCGCGCGGCGCAGACGGTGCTGACCGCCAGCGCCGCCGCCCGGGTGCGCCGCGTCGTGCTGGTCACCAGCGCCATGGTGTACGGCGCGGCGCCCGACAACCCGGTCCCCCTGCCGGAGGACTCGCCGGTGGCGGCCGAGTCCGACACCGGCGTGGTCGGCGACCACCTGGAGATCGAGGCGCTGGCCAGGCGTTCGCTCCGCAGCCATCCGGGGCTGGAGGTGACCGTGCTCCGGCCCGCCGCGCTGGTCGGCCCGGGCATCGACAGCGTGGTCACCCGGCACTTCGAGGCGCCCAGGCTGCTCACCGTGAAGGGCTGCAGCCCGCGCTGGCAGTTCTGCCACGTCGACGACCTGGTCTCCGCGCTGGAGCTGGCCGCCCTCGGCATGGTCTCCGGCGTGGCCGCCGTGGGAGGGGAGGGCTGGCTGGAGCAGGAGCAGGTGGAGGAGATCTCCGGTCTGCGCCGGCTGGAGCTGCCCGCCGGGCTGACCTTCGGCACCGCCCAGCGGCTGCACCGGCTGGGCATCACCCCGGCGCCCGCCACCGACCTGCACCACGTCGTCTACCCCTGGGTGGTCGACTGCACGGCGCTCCGCGAGGCGGGCTGGAAGCCCCAGTGGACCAACGAGGCCGCGTTCGCGCAGCTGCTGGAACTCCGCGGGGGCAGGCACGCGGTCGTCGGCCGCCGTCTGTCCGGCAAGGAGGCCACACTCACCGCGGCCGGCGCGACCGTCGCGGTTCTCGGCACCGCCGCGATCGTCCGCGTCGCCCGTAAGAAGCGCCGCACCTGACGGCGCCGCACCTGGAGCGCGACCGGGCGGCGGAGGCGGGCGGCGGAGGCGGGCGCCGGCACCCGGGCGCCGGGCGCGTTCCCCGAAACCGGTCAGCCGGTGTGCCACGCCGGAGAGGTAGTCTTTCCGGCGTGGACGTCATCCGGCTGCTGGGAATTCGCGACAGCGCCCTCTCCCTGGACGAGGTGTTCGCGGCGGTGGGCGACCACGCCGCGGGCGGGACCGCGCTCTTCGTCGGGACGGTGCGCGACCAGGACCACGGCAAGCCGGTCACCCGGCTGTCCTACTCGGCCCATCCGAGCGCCGAGGAGCAGCTGCACCGGGTGGCCGAGAAGGTCGCCGCGGACTTCCCGGTCACCGCGCTGGCCGCGGTGCACCGGGTCGGCGATCTGAGGCTCGGGGACGTCGCGGTCATCGTGGCCGTCGCCTGCCCCCACCGGCAGGAGGCGTTCGCCGCCGCCCGCCGCCTCATCGACGACCTCAAGTCCGAGGTCCCGATCTGGAAGAACCAGCTCTTCGCCGACGGCACGACCGAGTGGGTCGGGGCCTGCGAGTGAGCGCCCGCGGCCCGGCGCCCGCGATGCCGGATCCGCGGCCGAGAGCCCGTTGCTGAGAACGACCGGGAGCCCGCGACCGGGCATGCGAACGCCGTACCGCCGATCTCGCGCGGCCTCCGGGACCGCATAGGCTTTCCCCCATGTCCCGACGTGCGCTGACCCTCATGGTGGCCGGCTTCCTCACACTCGTGCTGGGCGTCGTCGGCACCCTGCTGCCGGTGCCGTACGTCGTGCTGAGCCCCGGGCCGACGGAGAACACCATCGGTGACGTCAAGGGCACTCCGGTGATCAGCATCGAGGGGCGTCCGACCTACCCGACCGACGGCAAGCTCAGCCTCGTCACGGTCGCCTACCAGGGTGGGCCAGGCAGCAGGATCGACCTGTTCACGGCGCTGCGGGGCTGGGTCGACCCGACCATCGCGGTCGTCCCGGAGGAGACGATCTTCCCTCCGGCGACCACCGCCGAGGAGGTCGAGGAGCAGAACACCCAGGAGATGACCAACTCCCAGGACGCCGCGACCGCCGCGGCGCTCACGGAGCTGAACATCCCCTACACCTCGGTCGTGACGGTCGCCGCCACGCAGCAGGGCTTCCCCGCCCACGGCAGGTTCGACCAGGGCGACGAGATCGTCTCCGTGGACGGCGTGGCCGCCAAGGACCGCGACACCGTCTCGGAGGCCGTCCGCAAGCACAAGGCGGGGGAGCAGGTGACCTTCGTCGTCAGACGCGGCGGCCAGGACGTGACCGTGACCGTGCCCACCGCCGCGTCCGCGGACGGCACGCCCATCGTGGGCATCTCCATGGCGGTCGGCTACAGGTTCCCGTTCGAGGTCAACATCAACGTCGGCGACGTCGGCGGGCCGAGCGCGGGGATGATGTTCTCCCTCGGCATCGTGGACAAGCTCACCCCCGGTGCGATGACCGGAGGGAAGGCCGTGGCGGGCACCGGGACGATCAACCCCCAGGGCGAGGTCGGCCCGATCGGCGGCATCCAGCAGAAGATGGTGGGCGCGAGGGAGGCCGGGGCCACGGTCTTCCTCACCCCGGCCGACAACTGCGCGGAGGCGCTCGCCGCGGTTCCCGACGGGCTCCGGCTGGTCAAGGTCGAGACGCTCCACGAGGCCGTTCAGGCGCTCGACGCGGTGCGCACCGGCTCGGGCGCCGTGCCCTCCTGCACGGCGGGCTGAGGGCCGGGAGCCCGGAGCCATGGGCCCGGAGCCATGGGCCCGGAGCGCCGGAAACCGGGTGGGCCGGAAACGGGTGCAACGAACGCGGCGGGTGGGGCACTGATCGCGATCCTCGCGCGTTGGTCGTACTGAGCCGAGACCTGCGGAGGTCGTGCCCGCACCGTGCCGAACGGTTGAACGCGACGCAACCCCCGCCGGTGTAGGTTGCCAACACGGACCGTGCTCTTACGACAAGGGGTTGGCCTTGAGCTTCCGGACCCCCGGAGCCGGTAGGGCGATGCGCTTGCCCCGCCGGCCACGACTGATGCTTCCTGTCGCGATCGCGCTCGTCGCGCTCGTGGCGTTCTTCTTCCTCTTCGCCGGCATCTTCACCGACTACCTCTGGTACGACTCGGTGGACTACACGGCGGTGTTCTCCGGCGTGGTCGTCACGCAGATCGTGCTCTTCATCGTGGGTGCGCTGCTGATGGTCGGCATCGTGGGCGGCAACATGCTGCTCGCCTACCGGACGCGGCCGATGTTCGGCCCCGGCATGTTCGGCGGCGCCAGCGGCGCCGACCGCTACCGGATGGCCCTCGACCCGCACCGGAAGATGATCTTCATCATCGGTGTCGCGGTGCTTGCGCTGTTCACCGGCTCGTCCTTCGCCGGCCAGTGGAAGACCTGGCTGGAGTTCGTCAACGCCACGCCGTTCAACGAGAACGACGCGCTGTTCGGCATGGACATCTCGTTCTTCATGTTCACTTATCCGTTCATCCGGATGGTGCTGAACTTCCTGTTCACCGCGGTGGTGCTCTCGGCCGTGACGGCCACGATCGTGCACTACCTGTACGGCGGGTTCCGGCTCCAGTCGCCCGGCGTGCACGCCTCCCGCGCGGCCCGGGTGCACCTGTCGGTGCTGCTCGGCGTGTTCGTGCTGCTGAAGGCGGTCGCCTACTGGGTCGACCGCTACGGCCTGGTCTTCTCCGACCGGGGCTTCGTGCACGGCGCCTCGTACACCGACGTCAGCGCGGTGCTGCCCGCCAAGACGATCCTCGCGATCATCGCGCTGATCTGCGCCGCCCTGTTCTTCGCCGGGATCGTACGGCCCGGCGGCATGCTGCCGGGCGTCGCCTTCGGCCTCCTGGTGCTCTCCGCCATCCTGATCGGCGGGGTCTACCCGGCGCTCGTCCAGCAGTTCCAGGTCAAGCCGAACGAGCAGGCGCGCGAGCAGGTCTACATCAAGCGCAACATCGAGGCCACCCGGAAGGCGTACGGCGTCAACGACGCCGAGGTCACCAACTACGCGGCGCAGGGTGACGCGAGCAAGGCCAACGTCACCGCCGACACCTCGATCTCCGGCGTGCGGCTGCTCGACCCGAACCTGGTCTCCGAGACCTACGCGCAGAAGCAGCGGATCCGCGGCTTCTACGACTTCCACGACCCGCTGGACGTCGACCGCTATCCGGACGAGTCGGGCAAGATGCGCGACACGGTGGTGGCGGTGCGCGAGCTGACCGGCCCGCCGCCGGAGCAGAACAACTGGATCAACCGGCACCTGGTCTACACCCACGGCTACGGTTTCGTGGCCGCGCCGGGCAACGAGGTCGACGCCGGGGGCCTGCCCAACTTCACCGCCAAGGACATGCCGGTCATCGGCCCGCTGGTCGAGCGGACCGGCCTGAAGGAGTCGAGGATCTACTACGGCGAGTCTCCGTCCGCACCGCCGTACGTCATCGTGGGCGGCGACGGCAAGAGGAACCAGGAACTCGACTACCCCGGCAGCGGCAACACCGGCCAGCAGAACACCACCTACACCGGCAAGGGGGGCGTGCCCGTCGGCTCGTTCTTCAACCGGATGCTCTACGCGGCCAAGTACAGCGAGATCAACCTGCTGCTCTCGGGTGACGTCAACGAGAAGTCCAAGATCCTGTACGAGCGGGACCCGGCCCAGCGCGTGGCCAAGGTCGCGCCGTTCCTCAGCCTGGACAACAACACCTATCCCGCCATCGTCGACGGCCGGGTGGTGTGGATCATCGACGCCTACACCACCTCCAACGCCTACCCCTACTCCGCGAGCAAGAGCCTGGAGGAGATGACGCGGGACACGGCGACCGACCCGCGCCTGGCCGTGCAGCAGCCGCGCGACAAGATCAACTACATGCGCAACTCGGCCAAGGCCGTGGTCGACGCCTACGACGGCACCGTCCAGCTCTACGCCTGGGACGAGAAGGACCCGATCCTGCAGACCTGGCGCAAGGCGTTCCCCGGTGTCCTCAAGCCGAAGACCGAGATGTCGCAGCAGCTCCTGCAGCACATCCGCTATCCCGAGGCGCTGTTCAAGGTCCAGCGCGACGTGCTGTCCCGCTACCACATCACCGACCCCGACGCCTTCTACGGCGGTCAGGACTTCTGGAACGTCCCCGACGACCCGTCGTCGGACGAGCGCAACGTCAAGCAGCCGCCGTACTACCTGTCGGTCAAGATGCCGGGGTCGGACGCCCCGTCGTTCTCGCTGACCACCACGTTCGTACCGCGCCAGGGGCCCAACCTCGCCGCGTTCATGGCGGTGGACGCCACGCCGGGAGAGAACTACGGGAAGCTGCGCATCCTGCGCATGCCGTCCAACACCACGATCCCCGGCCCGGGGCAGGTGCAGAACAACTTCCGGAACAAGTTCTCCGGTGAGCTCAACCTGCTCAACATCGGCGGGGCGAAGGTCCGCTACGGCAACCTGCTGACCCTGCCGTTCGCCGACGGGCTGGTCTACGTCGAGCCGGTCTACGTGGAGACCGCGCCGGGCCCGGGCCAGGAGCCGTACCCGATCCTCCGCCGGGTGCTGGTCGGTTACGGGGACAAGTTCGGCTTCGGCGGCACGCTCGAGGACGCGCTGAAGCAGGTCTTCGGTGAGGGCGTCCCGCAGATCCCGGCCGACGACAAGCCGGAGACCCCGGTCGAGGACAAGCCCGAGCAGCCGGCTCTGTCCGAGGCGGACCTCGCCAAGGCGATCGCCGACGCGCAGGCCGCCTACACCGCGGCGCAGGGGGCCCTGGCGAAGAACCCGCCGGACTGGCAGGCGTACGGCGAGTCCCAGAAGAAGCTGCAGGAGGCTCTGGAGAAGCTGAAGGGCGTGGCGAACCCCGCCGCCGGCCCGTCCCCGACGGCGAGCCCGAGTCCGTCGGCCACGCCCGCGGCGACCCCGTCACCGACGCCCTCAGGAACACCCGCACCGTCGCCGTCCCCCACTTCGTAGGGACACGGCACCGCTCGATTCGCCTCCACCACCAAAGCCGGGTAGTCTTCAGACACACACCGACGCGGGGTGGAGCAGTTCGGTAGCTCGCTGGGCTCATAACCCAGAGGTCGCAGGTTCAAATCCTGTCCCCGCTACCAAGGGAAGGCCCGGATCTCATCGAGATCCGGGCCTTCGTCGTTTCCACGTGATCGGCCGCACTCCTGAGGGGCGCCGTACGCCCGGCTGAGGGGGAGCCGTACGGCCTGGCGTCCGCGCAGGGCGATCGACTGCTCCCGCGCCTGAGATGGACGGTCTCCGGGACGGCTCGCCGGCGGCGGGCCACCCCCTGACGGGGACCGCGTTCGTCCCGGCCTGACGGCCGAGGCTTTCCGCGGGCCTTCGGTAACGTGCCAGTGTGGCTGACATGTCCCGATCCCCTGTGCTGCGCTGGCGCGTGCGCCGCGAGATCTTCATGCTGAAGGCCGCGGGGGCGTCCGCTCTCGCGGTGGTCACCGTGGTGAGCCACGATGACGTGCGCGGGATGCTCCTGGCGGGTGCGGGGGCCGTCATGCTCGCGGTGCTGGCGCTGCGCGACCTCTTGGCCCCGGTACGGCTCAGCGCGGACGGGGAGGGCGTCGTGGTGGCGAAGGGCTTCGCGGGTGCGCAACGGGTGCCCTGGAGCGAGGTCGAGCGGATCCGGGTCGACACACGGATCCGCTTTACGTCCCGGACCGAACTGCTGGAGATCGAGACCAGGGACGGGCTCTTCCTCCTGAGCCGCTTCGATCTCGGCGTGCCGGTCCAGCAGGTCGCCGACGCCCTGAGCGCGTTCCGGACAGGCTCCTGACCCGCCGCGTCCTCAGCCTCTGACCCGCCGGTGGCGGGGCGCGAACTTCGGCTCGGTACTCCGGAGCAGGAGGAAGGCTTTGTACAGGGCCCAGCCGGTGAGGAGGGAACCGAAGGCGGTCTGTCCGATCCGGGCCCATATCGACACATCAGTTGCTGCGAAGACCACGACACCGACCCAGAGAACGCCGAAGACGCCCACGAGGGTCGTCGCAGCCCAATTCATTCCCTGCTGCCACATGCCTGAAGTCTTACAGATCTTGGTTCAAGGCCAGGTCAACGACGCGGAACGGGTCATCGTGGGAGAGTACGGCTGGTGCCGGCACACCTCCGGGCACGTGCTCCCTTCCCGGTCGTCCTCGTCGGAGCCTGTTCCCGCGCGGAGGCTGCTCGAGGGCGGCGACCAAGGCGGTCGCGGTGCGGGCGTCGGCCAGGATCCGGTTCACTTCCTCGCCGGCCGGCAGCTGGCCGCGCTCGCCGAGTTCGGCGGTGAGGAAGGTGAGCGGCGCCGGATGGCCCGCCGCCTCCGCGGCGACCGTGGCCCGGGCGGCGGTGAGGAGGCGCAGGTAGTAGGAGCGGAGGGTGGCCTCGCGCATCCGTGCGGCCTCGAGGTCGTCCAGCAGCGACCGGGCGAGCAGGAGAAGGTCGTCGTGGTGATCGGCTTCTGCGGCGATGTGCGCGCGAATGTCGTCGAACTCCGAGCGGGTCATCAAGGTCACCTCCGTGACGGAGTCAGAGTCCTGACCCTCGTGCCTACTTCGTATCCGAGCGCGATTGCGGATGACTTGCCGTCTGGTTGTCCGCACCGCAGGTTTGGGACGCGCGAGCCCCGGGGATGGTTGGCAAGTTGGTCATGTTGCTCCTGAGTCCTGCTAAGGTTTCTTCCTGCAGGGCGAGCCCCTGCACCCTCTCTCCAAAACCCCGGCAAATCGGGCGTGCCTGCGCGAGTGGACACGAACGGGATGTCAAGGTAAGTTAGAGGGGTTGCCTCAGAAACGGGGCGGTCTGAATTCCAGACGGATCGGTCGGACCGGGTCAAATTGACAC
>NZ_CDRNDK010000042.1:0-26969 GCF_977012225.1 Planomonospora algeriensis
ATCCGCCGGGGCGCTCTCTTCCGTGTCCGCCGGCCCGGCCCCTGCGGGCGCGGGGTGGCGGGAGGCGCGGGGGCCGGACGGCGTCGTCTCCGCCATGTCCAGGAAGAGCTTCTTCCAGGCGTCCCGCATCGGCTTGAGGTCCTTGAAACGCCGTGCGGCGTCCCGGTGGAGGGCCGTGCGGAAGAACGCCACCAGCCCGTCGCGGATCGCGGGGTCGAACGCGTCGGCGGCGATCGCCGGGACCGGCCACTGCTCCGGGTCGGTCTGGCGGGGCGAGACCTTCCCGTCGCCCCACTTGGGCAGCTCGCCGGAGGCCATCTCGTGCAGGGTGACGGCGAGGGCGTACCGCTCGGCGTGGGCGTCGTAGACCGAACGCGTCAGCGTCCCGATGAACGGGTCGAGGTAGCCGTCGGTGCCGGCGTCGGTCTCCTGGACCGGGTATCCGGCCAGCGAGAAGTCGATCAGCACCAGTTCACGGGTGCGATTGGGGCGCACCCGGATCGCGATGTTGTCCGGCTTGATGTCGCGGTGCCAGACGCCCTCGCCCTCCAGGAAGTCGACCGCGCCGAACAGGTAGTCGCCGTACGCCTCCAGCTGGTCGACTTGGAGCCGGCCGCTCTCGCGTAGCTGCCGCGCCACGGTCTCCTCGCGGCGGCGCGTGCCGCCCGCAGGCTCGCCGCTGCCGTCCGGGTCGCGTTCGTCGCCGACGTACTCCAAGACGAGGACCGTACGTCCGCCGACGGTCAGCGGCTCCGGCTCGAGGAGCCGAATGATGCGCGAGTCGGGCCGGAGCTGCCCCATGACCTCGGCCTCGCGGGCCAGGACCTCGCCGCGGCTGTCGGACAGGGCCACCTTCAGCACCGCGAGCGCACGGGCACCCTTGGCGGCCGGGTCGGCGTGCAGGTCCCGGACGAGGAAGGCGCGGCTCGTCGAGCCGGTGCCCAGGCGGCGCCGTACCTCCCAGCGGCCGGCCAGCACGTCACCCGCGACGGCCTCCAGGGGATCCTTCTGCGGAGCCTGCGAAGCCGGGACCGGCGCCGGACCGGTGTCGGCCGGGCCGGAGGCGGGGGTGGTCAGGGCGTCCTCGACGCACTCCAGCATCTCCAGGAACTCATCGACCGTGGCGAGCCGCTGCACCGGCCGGTAGGCGGTCGCGGCCTGCACCAGCTCGTCGATGTCTTCGGACAATCCGTCCACGATCGCGCTGGGCCGCAGGCCCTCCCCGGCCTCCAGCCGGGCCAGCAGCTCGGCCTGGCTCGCCGCCGGGGCCCGACCGGTGGCCAGCAGGTAGGTGAGCACGCCGAGCCCGTACACGTCGAGGGCGATCGGGTCGGGGCTCACCGCGGTCAGCTCGGGCGCGAGGTAGGGGTCCGATCCCTCGGCCAGGTGGATCGCCGACAGGGCCGTCGGCGCGAACCGCGTCATGCCCTGCGACGGTCCGCTGCCGCTGCGCTGCGTGGCGATCTGCCAGTCGGAGATCTGCAGGTGCGGGGAGAGCCAGGAGGCCTCCTCCCCGATGGCCTTGCCCTCGCGGCCCCGGTTGCGGGGGATCACGTGCACGGAGCGGGCGGCCAGCGCACGGTGGTGGATGCGGCTGGAGTGGGCCGAGCGCATCGTCTCGGCGAGCTGCCGGACCAGGGCCATCCGGCCGAGGATGTCGAGCTTGTCGCCGTACTGGACGAGGTACTCGTCCAGGCGCAGGGTGTGCGGATGGTAGTCGAAGATCAGGGCGGGGCCGGCCGAGTGCCCGGACGGGTCGTACTGCTTGAGCTGGACGACGCCGGGGTGACGGAAACGGCGCAGCACGGCGGCCTCGCGCCGGGCGGCGTTCTCCACCGACGCGCGGATCGAGGTGTCTGAGCCGCGCTCGCGCAGGTAGATGCGGACCCGGGCCAGTTCGGGCAGTTCGCTGTGGCGGGCCAGGTAGTCGGCCCAGGTCGGGCCGGTGTCGAAGGATTTGCGTTCCAGCAGGTAGGGGCCGACCTTGTACTCGGCGTCGCTGCGGCGGATGCCCACCCGCTCCAGCGCGGCCTTGATCTCCCGGGAGTCGGTCGCGGTGATGCGCTGCCGCTCGTCGCTCGCCGGTCGCCGCAACATCTCCACGAGCTCGTCGACCGTGTGGACGCCGTTCTGGTCGTGGGCGGGCAGACGCACCCGGAGCGAGGAGTCGGTGAAGCAGACCGCCGCCGACACCCACACGCGCTTGCCGTACTGCCCTAGCAGGGCGGCCAGCTCCTTGGCCTTCTTGTTCACCAGGTGCAGCGGGTTGCCGTGGGGGATCCGGCGGCCGTCGCGGGTGGTCTGCACCCAGGTGCCGTTCTCGGTGGTGAGGCTGCCGCGCCAGTCCTTGAGCTCGACCATGCACACGCCGCCGGGGGTGACGACCAGCAGGTCGACCTCCCGCACGTGACCGGCGTGCGCGGTGAAGGTGAAGTTCGACCAGGCCCGCCACGGCTCGGCGTCCGGGAGTCGCTCGCGGATGGCCTCCAGGCCGCGATGCTCATGGTCGAACTCGGACTCGGTGACGGTGGCCCACCGGCCTTCGAGCATGCGCCCACTCCGCTGTCGACGTTGTCTCTCGCCGGCTGCTGAACCAAAGCCGAACCCAAGGTCAGATGCTATAGGCGAGTCATAACGTTTGGTGCACTGATGACCAAGAACACCAGGGGAGGGTCAGACCGCGACGGCTGCGATCCACCTGCCCGAGGGCGTCGGCAGATCTCCGAGACGATCCTGGGGAAGAAGAACCAGCTGGCCCGCGGCGGTGACAGCATCCGGCCGTACCTGAAGTGCCGTCACCCAGGATCCGGATGCCTATGGCGTTTGCCTGCGCGGGGCACCCATGGCACCGTAAGGCTCGTTCCGCTCGCGATCACGCCCCGCATGCCGGGCGTGGTGCATAGACATCACCGGCGGCCGCTGCCTCGGCCGCCTTCGGCCCCGCCGTCGCGGGGATGCTCCCCACGCATGTGGGGGTGGAGCCATCATCAGGCGATGGCTCTCCTCGGCGTCCCCTCGACCACCCAAGGATGGGCCATGTTCGATGCCCCGATCGACCTCAGTGACCTGCCCGGCTACCAGGCCGCCGCCGGCACGCGGCCGGCCAGGACGGCGTTCCTCGGCCGCTGCTCCACCCAGGACAACCAAGATCCCCGCTCGTCGATCGCCGGGCAGCTCGCCGAAGCCTCCGCACTGCTGGCGCCCGGCGAGACGTTCACCGCTCACTTCTGGGACGTGGAGTCGGGCATGCTCGGCCTGGACGAGCGCAGCCAGGTCTCGGCTGCAGACTACGCGCGCCTCGGCGTGCCCGTGCCCCGCGACGGCGGGCTGCGCGAGCTGCTGGAATGGGTCGAGCGCGGTGACCTCCACCGGGTGGTGTGCGAACGCATCAGTCGCGTCGCCCGCGACATGCTGCCCAGCCTTCAGGTGGAGAGTCACCTGGCCTCCCGGGGGGTGACGCTGGAGTGCGCCAACGAGCCCCGCGGCGGCATGACCACCGGGAGACTGGAGTTGCGGCGCACCGCGCAGGTCCGGGCCGAGATCTACCGGCACGAGCTGATGGAGCAGTCCATGCGCGGCCAGCGCCAGCACGCCGCCACCGGATACCGGCACGGCCCACCCTGCTACGGCTATATCGCCGTGGTGGACCCCGATGCGCCTCCGGCCGCCAACCGGTTCGGCGGCGGCCGCCCCAAGATGAGATTGGCGCTGCACCCCGACCCGCGCCGCGCCGACACCGTGCGGTTGGTGTTCCGGCTGCGCCGGGAGGAGCAGCTCGGCGACGGCGAGATCGCCCGGATCCTGGCCGCCGACCTGGACCGGCATCCGCTCGCGGACGGGCAGGTGCTGTGGCGGCGGGCCCGGGTCCAGCGGATGCTCGCCCAGCCCAAATACACCGGTTATCAGGTGTTCAACCGGCGGGCGGCCCGGACGAACCGCGGCCGGAGCAATCCCATCGCCGACTGGGTGTGGTCACGCGAGCCGGCCCATCCGGTGATCGTGCCGCTGGAGGGGTGGCGGGAGACGCAGCTGGTGACCGCGCGCCTGCGGGAGCGGAGAACCTCCGGCTGGGAGCGGGTGAACGCGGCCGCCGCCCAGCAGGGGGTCCGGCTCACGCCGGTACGGCAGAGCGACACCCATGTCCTGTACGAGGCCGCCGGCCGCCGGCTCGTTCTACCCTGCGGAGAGCTGCCCGCTGCGGTGGCCGACGAGGTCATCGCGCTCCTGGGAGCGGGCGCGTGACCGGCGACGAACGCGCCGACGAGCTCGCGACCGACGAGAGCGTCGTCGTGGTGTCGGCCGTCCGGCGGGAACGACGGTGGATCACGCGAGCCGATGACCATGGCATCGTCGTGCACGGCCGTACCCTGCGTGACCTCCAGGCCAGCGCGCGACAGGCGCTGACCTTGCATCTGGGCGCCCTCGAGGTCCCGCCCGTGCAGGTGCGCCCGCAGTCCGCCGCACTCGACGAGCTCGCCGCGGCGCGCCTGCGCTACGACACGGCGCTGCGCCACGCGGTGCAGACCCTGCGCGCAGACGGGGTCTCCTGGGCCGACATCGCGCAGGCGTGCAACGTCCGTGTCGCTGACGCGCAGGCCGCGCTGGGTCAAGGCTCAGATCGCTGACGATGTCGTCCTGGCGGGGCGGTCGAACTCCGTCGTAGCACAGCGACAGGACGCGGTCGTGTTCGTCGAGGGTGATGACGCGGACGGTCTGGTACAGGGCCGGTGCGGGGATGGAGCCGGTCGTCTCGGGCTCACTTGCCGGGCATGCGGTGATGACCGATGCGCAGCTTCGCACTCGGGCACGACCAGCGGCGCGGAAACCCCCCTTGGCGGTCTTGGCCACCGCACACCCGCACCGGCAACCGCCTGCCCGCGGATCCGCGGGCAGGCGGTTGCCGGTCAGACCCAGGTGTAGGTGGCGTCGGTGATCGGCGCCAGCCACGGGTTCCCGACAGGTGCCTGCGGGTGGGGCAGCGCCGACAGCACTCCGCCGACCAGTGGGAACAGCGGCAGCTCGGCGGTGGTGCGGTAGTCGACCCATTCGATGGCGCCAGGCTCGTGGCCGCCGCCGGGCACCTCGTCGTACTCGACGGTGGCGAGCGTGGCTCGCACGCCCGGGAAGAGGTGGCATCGGAAGATCAGGTGGAGTTTTCGGGGCGGCGGGGTGGGGCCGGGCCGGGTGACCATCTGGTCCTGGATCCAGCACAGCTTGGGTTCGGTGGCCTGGCCCGCCTTCAGGCGCAGTTCCTCGGCGAGTTCGCGCCGCAGCGCGCCGAGCAGGTCCTCTCCGGTCTCGACGTTGCCGCCCGGCAGGGTGTAGTGCGGACCGGTCGGCCGGTCACGGCGGATCAGGGCGACATCGCCGCCGCAGAAGACCACGGCGCCGACGCGGATCTTCACCCGGGAGAAAGGAACGGGGGCACTCATGGTCGAGAGTCTTCCCCGCGTCATCGGCAGCGCCCAAGGGCGGTGGATCACCCTCGGTGGCGGCGATCACCCGAGCTGGTTCGCCGAGGGGGAAGCCGTCGCTCATGAGCGGCGGTGGCGACACCGGAACCGCGATGAGCGGTGATGGAGTCCCGCAGCCTCCGGGAATCTCGTCGCAGCACCGGGTACGCCGTCGGAGCTCACCGAGCGGCCTTCATGCCCCTCCGTAAATGGCTGGCTGCCGGCCGGAAGCTCCTGGTTGGCTGGAGCATATGAGGACCCAGCGGCGCCCTTGGATCGAGTTGCCGGACGTCGTGAGACAGGACGTCGACCACCGGCTGGGCGCTGCCGTGCAGAGCTTCGAGGAGCGCCCGGGCGGGTTCTCCTTCGGCGTTCTCGGTGTCGCCACGCTGTCCACCGGCGAGCAGGTGTTCATCAAGGCCGTCACCGACGATACGGCCAACGCGCACGACTACCGGACCGAGGCGGTCGTCGCGGCGGCGTTACCGAACACGGTGCCCACGCCCCGGCTGCGATTCACCTGCGAGCAAGCCGGATGGCTGCTGCTCTGCTTCGACCTGGCGCCCGGCGACCTGCCGCACGAACCGTGGCGGCCCGGCGAGCTGGCCGCCGCGCTGGAAGCGCTGGCTGTGTGCGCCCGGGAGCTGACACCGTCACCGATCGGCGGCCTGCCGACGCTGGCCGGGCGGATGGCCGGACGGTGTGAGACGTGGCGGGCGCTGGAAGGCCACGGCGTCTGGGACGGGCTCACCGTCGACAACATCGGCGCGTGGGAGCGCGGCCATCTGTCTCGGCTCGCCGCGGTGGAGGCGACATGGGCCGAGCTCGCGGTCGGCGCGACGCTCCTGCACTTCGATCCCCGCTTCGACAACATCCTCATCAGCCCCGGCGGCGCCGCGCAGCTGGTCGACTGGGGACGCGCCTGCACCGGCCCGGCCTGGAGCGACCTGGTCTGCCTGCTGCTGCAGTCCGATCTCGGCGACGCCGACCCCGCAGAGGTCTTCGCCGCTCACCCGGTCGGCCGAGCCGCCGACCCCGGGCAGGTCGACGGGTTCCTTGTCGCGCTGGCCAGTTACTGGACCCACACGGCCGCCCTTCCGGGACTGGCGCACGCCCCGCATCTGCGCGACCGCCGCGAGTACTCCCGGCGGGCGACGATCGGCTGGCTTCAACGCCGCTGGTCATGACCTCACCCACCGCAGTGCGCTGAGACGGCGCCACCCCGGTCTACGCCCAGCCGCTCGGCGGGGCGTAGACGGGGAGCCGGGCCCGCAGGCGGCCGGCCCGCCCTGTACTGCGCGTTCTGGCTCATCACGGTCACGGTCGCGGTACCTGAAACGATCAGGTCTTAATCGAGGGGAACCGGACGGGGGGACGGGGGCGAGGCCAGGGCCGGGCCGGAGCCGGGGGTCGCGTGCCGCACGTCGCGGACGCAGGCGGCGACGGCGGCCCCGCTCAGGGCCAGGGCGGCGCAGCCCCACAGCACCGGCCGCACCCCGGCCAGCTCCGACAACGGGCCGGCGAGGGCGTAGCTGACCGGCGTGAGCAGGGTGCTGAGCGCCGCCGTGGTGGCGAGGATCCGGCTCAGTTGAACGTCAGGGATCGTCCGCTGGAGGAAACTCGTCCAGGTCACGAGCTGGATCGTCCCGGCGGCGCCGGTCGCCCCGGCGGCCGCCGCGATCACCGGCAGCGGCGCCCCGGCGGCCAGAGCCACCAGCAGCAGCCCTTCGGGGATCGCGGCCGCGCAGACGACGACGCCGACCCGGCCGGCGCAGCAGCAGCGCGGTCACCGAGCCGGTGATCAGTCCGATCCCGATCGAGGAGTTGATCAGCCCCCAGCTGATGGCGCCGTCCAGATACCGCACGGTGTAGATCGGCCCCAGCACCGTCAGGGCGGCCCAGCACGCCGAGGTGACCATGCTCAACATGGTGAGCACCCACAGCCAGCGGCGGCCGGTGAACGCCGTCCAGCCCTCGGTCAGGTCCGTCCAGAACCGCGGCCGCCGCCGTGCACGGCCTGCGGGAGGAAGCCATAGCGTGCGAAACACCACGGCGGCGACGGCATACGTGAAAGCGTCCCAGGCCAGCACCCAGTGCGCCCCGCCGACCGCGATCACGAGCCCGGCCAGGGCAGGCCCGCCGATGGCGACCAGATTGCTGCCGATCTGGATCAGGGCGTTCGCCTCGACCAGCGCCTCGGGGGCCACCAGGGCGGCCAGCACGCTCTTCATCGCCGGCTGGAAACAGGCCGCGGTGGCGCCCGCGATCACTCCCAGTCCGGCCAGCGCCGCCACCGTGGCGGTCCCGGTGGCCACCAGCACCGCCGCCACCGTCTGCAGGCAGGCGTTGGCGACCTGCGCCGCGATGATGATCCTCTTGCGCGGCAGCCGGTCGGCCAGCACCCCGGCCACCGGTGTCACCGCGAGGAACGCCAGGAGTTCGGCCAGCAGGACACCGCTGAGAGCTCCGGCGCCGCCCCCTCCCTCGATCACCGCGAAGGCCAGCCCGAGCGGGGCCACCGTCGTGCCCAAGGTCGACGACAGGCGGGCCGCGGCGTAGCGGCGGTAGGGCGCGTTGCTGCGCAGCAACTCCACCGAACCGGCCAGACGCCGGGGGATCACGCTCTCCTCCACGACCGGAGCGCCGCACCGCGCCAGCGGGCTACAAGGACGGTGGCCGACCCAGCGGGGCCGTGCGGCGACCACACCGGCCGGTGGTCCGCCGCGGCCGTGGCGGTGGTGGGTGCGGTCATCGCGGCTCCCGGGTGGCGCGGATCAGACAGCAGGAGGTCGGGTCGCCGTCGGTCTGGCTGTCGAGGCGGTCGATGACGATGCCGGTGAAGCCGTGCTCGGCGAGCAGGCACCGCCACAGCCGGGGTGCGAGCACCCACCGGTACACCGTCTCCAGTTCACCGCCGCCGAGCCGCAGCCGCTGCGGTGACGGCTCCACCACCTGTGACGGTCCGTCGCCGAGGTCGTTGGTGTGCAGCACCGAGGCCACCAGCAGGCCGCCCGGCCGCAGCGCCGCGAAGACGGCTGGAAGCAGGAGATCCGGTGAGGTGAAGCAGAGCGCCCCGTGCACGCTGACGATCACGTCGAAGTCCCCGGCATGCTGCAGGTAGTCGACGGCGTCGGCGTGCACCAGCGTCAACCCGGGGAGCGTGCCGTAGGCGGCGACGGCGCGCTCGTACTGCGAGGGTGAGCTTTCGACGCCGGTGACGCGGGCGTGATGGTCGCGGGCCAGGTGGGCGGCGTAGCGGCCGGTGCCGCAGCCCAGCTCCAGCACCCGGCGGCCGGCCAGCGGCCCGAGTACCGCGGTGCCGGGCCCGGGGTTGCCGAAGCCCCAGGCGATGGTGTCCGGAACCGGGACGGCCGTCCTCTGGGCCAGGTGGTGGCGGCCGTAGCGGTCCCACGCTCGGCCGTTGGCCACTCGAGGTTCACTCATCGCGCCGCGTCCTCCTGCGCTGCGGGCGTCATGCGATCTTGCTGCAGGAGCCACAGGTCGCGAAACAGCCCCGGCCGGGCCGTCAGCTCGGTGAACGTCCCCTGCGCGGTGACGCGCCCGCCCTCCATGACGACGATCCGGTCGGCGACCGCGGTGTTGGCCAGGTTGTGGGTGACCAGCACGACCGCCCGGTCTTTCGCGAGCGCGCGCAGCCCGGTGAAGATCAGGTGCTCGGCGCGCGCGTCCAGGTCGGAGGTGGGTTCGTCCATCACCAGCAGACCGGCGTCGCGATGGATCGCGCGGGCGACCGCGATGCGCTGCCACTGGCCCGAGGACAGGGCTTGGCCGTTCCACCATTCCCGCGCCAGCAGCGTGCCCAGGCCGCTGCGCAGCACCGTGATCACCGCGTCGGCGCCGCTGGCGGCCGCCGCGCGGTGCACGGCCGCATCCCCGTCCGGTTGGGGCTGGCCGAGGGTGATGTTCTCCCGGGCGGTCATCGGCCAGCGGGCGAACTCCTGCGGTACGACCGCGCACTCCTTCCACAGCGCGTGCGGGTCCAGATCCCGGGTGCTGATCCCGTCCCAGGTGACCACCCCGGCCGTGGGCAGGTTGAGGCCGCACAAAAGCTTCATCAGGGTGGTCTTGCCGGAGCCGTTCTCGCCGACCACGGCGACGATCTCGCCCTGGCGGACCTCGAAGTCCACCTCGCGCAAGGTGTCGGACTCGGCTTCGGGGTAGCGGTAGGTGACCTGGTGCAGGGCGACCTGCCGGGGCCGGTCCGGGGTGAGGGCGCCGCGGTCCAGGCGCTGCCCGGCGGCCTCGTCGATGAAGGACTCCCAGTCGTCCATGTAGCGGCCGGTGCGCATCAGGTCGGCGCCGTAGCCGACGATGCCGTGCAGGCCGCCGGAGGCCGAGCGCAGCGCGAACACCAGCGTGCCGGCGGCGGCCGCGCCGATGTGCCCGGTGCCCAGCAGCACCATCACCCCGGCCCACATCAGGGCGGCGGCCAGGCCGCTGACGGCTGAGCCCACCAGGCTGATCTTGGCGTGCTGCCAGGTGGCCTCGTCGACGGTGCGGTCCACCCGGACGCCGCTGGCCCGGTACTTGTCCAGCAGGTAGGAGGCCAGGGTGTCGGTGCGGATCTGGTCGGCCTGGTCCTTGTGGGACAGGTACCAGCGCAGCATGTTCAGCATCCGCTGGTCGCGGAACGTGCGCAGCGTCGCCAGGTAGGTGACGCGCTCACCCGCGACGGATGCCAGCGCCTGCGGCAGGGCGGTCAGCACCAGCAGCGGCAGCAGGACCGGCGCCAGCGCGGCGACGACCACGGCCGCGGCGATCAGCGTGGCCGCCGAGGAGACCAGGTTCTGCGACTCGCCGATCATGTCCCGGCTGACCTCGACGCCCCGGTCGGCCTTGTCGTAGCGGTCGTCGAATCCGGGGTGGTCGTAGGCGGCCATCTCCGCGCCGGTGGCCGCATGGAGCATGCGGTATTCGGCCTCCCGGGCGATCCGCGGCCCCAGCCGGTTCGACAACCCCTGGATTGCGATGCCCAGGATCGCGCGCAGCCCGGCTGTTGCGGCCAACGTCAGCACGGACGGCAGGGCCGCGGTCAGGTGCGCGGGATCGCTGGCGGACTGGATCAGTGCGGCCAGCGCCGTGGTGGTGGCGAACAGGCCGAGTGCCTCCAGCAGACCGGAGATCACCTGGCAGGCCAGCAGGGCGATCGTCGAGCGCCGGTCCACGGCCCAGGCCAGGGCGAAGGAGCGGCGTACCAGTTTGGGCAGGCGGCTGATCAAGCTGCGCCAGGTCAGGTGCCGGGCCAGCTCGGCGCTGTCGTCGGCGTTGTAGACGAACTCCAGCTCTTCGCTGTGCGGTCGGGGGGTGGCGTCGGTGTCGGTGACGGCGGTCTGGTCAGCCACGTCGGCGGCTCCTGTTCAAGGCCGGGGACACCTCGCGTGCCGGCTCGGCGGCCGGGGCGAAGTGTCCTGATCGAGGGGAGAAGCTGGAAGCGTGTGGTGCCTGGCGCGGGGCCGGAGCCGGCGGAGGGAAGAGGCCGACGTCCTGGCGGTGCCCGGCCGATGTACGTGGCGCACCACCTCCCACTGATGTGACGGACGGCTTTCGCTTGTGAGCTTTCCGTGACGATCCCAGATGCCACCGACAGTTACGCCACCGGACGAGGTCGGCTCTTGTGAACCGGGCCGGTTGCTGCGCCGCTGCTCGAGGTGTTCTCCGCGGCCAGGAACACGGCATGCACGGGCGTGTCAATTTCCAGGCGCACCAGTCGTCCTGGGTGCGGTTGTCGGTCGGTGAGCCGGGCCGACAGGCGGTCGGGGTCGACCGCGGTGGGGTCGCACAGCAGCAGGTGCGCGGTCCGGCCGTCACCGAGTGGGGCGGTTGGCGGGAAGGTAACCAGGACGGCACTGTCGCGCAGGTCCATGCCGTCAGCGGTCGGGGCCGTGCCGGAGGTGGCCGGGGTGATGGTTCCCGCAGTGCCATCTGGGCTCGTGCTCGATGCGGAACGCAGGCAGACAGGGCAAGCAGGGATCACCGGTTTTGCCGTATTGCCGTCCGGGCCGGGGAGCGGTGTGCCAGGCTCGGGCGCTTGAGGCCGGTGGGCCTCAAGCGAGGGGTGCGAGCCGGGACGAAGGAGGGCGCGTAGATGATCAAAGAGGCCACCGCGAGCGCGTTCGTGCTGCGCCGCGCCGAGGGCGGGGAGGTGGAGATCGCGTTGGTGTGGCATCCGCGGATGGAGGAGTGGATGGCCGCCGGCGGCATGTGGAGGCCGAGGAGCACCCGGCCGAGGCCGCACTTCGGGAGATCCGTGAGGAGACCGGGCTGGCGACGCAGCTGATCCCTGCGCCGGCCGTCGCGCTGCCCGCAGGGTTCCCGCACACCGCGGTGGCGGCGCCCTGGTGGATCGTGGAGATGAACGCCGGACCCGACAATCACACCGCCGTTCCGCACGTCCACGTCGACAACGTGTTCCTGGCCTGGGCCGCGGACGGTACGCCGGTGCAGGAGGCCGACCACCGGGTGCGCTGGTTCTCCCGCAGCGGGCTCGGTGAGGCCGACGCCGTCGCCGAGGACTCGCGGATGCAGGCCAAGGAGGTGCTCGAGCTGATCGCCTCCGGTCACGTGGTCCTCCCGCAGTAGGGGGTGCCCGTCCCGATCCCCGCCGCCCTCACCCGCGGGCGGCCCGCCTCCGAGGGGGGAGGCCTCCCGCGGGTGAGGGCGGCGGGGTCAGAAGAGTCCTTCCTGGGCGCCTTCGGCGGCGGGCAGCCGCTTGGGCGGCAGGCCGGCGGCGGCGTCCATCGCGTGCAGGGTGGTCCACCGGCGCGCGGTGGTGTTCTCGGCCAGCATGCGCCGCAGCACCTGCGCGGTGGCCTCCACGTCGGGCATCGCCCGGTGCCGGTCGGCCGGGATCGGGATGCGCAGGTAGCGCAGCAGCGCGTCCAGACTGTGGGAGGACAGCTCCGGGTAGATGAGGCGGGCCAGGCGGACGGTGTCCAGCAGCGGAACGGCCGCCAGCGCCGGGCAGTACGCGCCCTGGTGGGCGATCAGCCCCGCTTCGGTCGCGGCGTGGTGGGCGATGAGCCGGTACGGCGGCGCGGTCAGCAGGGCGTCCAGGGCGGCCATGACGTGCTCGGGTCCGGCCGCCTGCGCCAGCATGGCGGCGGTGATGCCGGTCTGGCGCACGTCGAAGTCGGTCACCGGCACCTCGCGCGGCGGCCGGATCAGCGCCTGAAACCGCCAGACCTCCACCAGTTCGCCGTTCTTGGCCTCCAACGCCAGGGCCGCGACCTCGGTCGGCACCGGCGGGCGACCGGCCGGGGTCAGCGCCTCGAAGTCGATGACCAGGTAGGTGTGGCGGGCGAAATCCGGATCGGCGGCCAGCCCCGCCCCGACCGGCGGCGGGGTCAGGTGCTCTGCTCGGTCCATGCCAGGGCCTCTTTCTGGATGATCCGCGTGTAGGCGTGCAGATCGGCTTCGGTGTCCTTGGCGCCCGCCACCACGGCGAGCAGCCGGTCGGCGGCGGCCGGGCAGGGCGCCGGGTCCAGCAGTCGGCAGGCCGGGTGGAGTGGGGCGGCGCACAGCCCGAACGTGCCGACGCTGTTGGGCACTCCAGCATCGGCCAGGCGGCGGGCGAACACGCGGGGTTCGGGCCAGGTGATGGACCACAGCGGGCTGTAGCCGTTGGGCTCCTCCCCGGACCGGGGCCGCTGCTCCGTCACGGTAGCGACGGCGGGAAGACGTCATGAAGTCCTCACCGCTTTCAGGTGGTGAGGGCTTCTGGCCGTAGCATCGACGCGGCCAACGCGTCCTTCGCGATCCGCGCCGCCCCGACGAGAGAGGCAAGCGCAGGCTCCGGCATCGTCCCGACACCCAGACCGGAGGCGGTCACCACCGTCGACAACGCCTTGCGCTGCACGGCGGTCAGCCCCGTCACAGGGCTGCGGTAGCCGAGCACCTCGCGTGCGGCATACCCGTCCTCGGCCTCGACCACCTCCACGGCGGCCTGCGCGAGGACGCGACCGGCCGTTTCCGCATCCGTGTCACCGGCGAGGGTCGCCACGGTCAGCCCGAGCCGGGCCCGGAAGACGGCATACCCCGGAACCGCCACCGGCGCCTGCCCGAGGAAGCCGTCCACCATCACCGTGATGTCCCGACCGATCGACACGCTGTTCTTCTCCGCGCACATCACCGCCAGGCAGGCCGCGACCTGCCGCTCCCACGGCTCCGTCACCGTGCTCGCCTCCAGCACCGCGCGCGCCGCCAGCAGCGCCCCGCTCAGGCAGTGAGAGATGATCATCGCTTGGCGGCCCTCCATGAGGTGCAGGCCGATGCCCTTGTTCGCGGTGGCGTGCGCGACCGCCTCGTCCCAGCGCCCCGCGAGCGCCAGAGCGCGGATCCCGTCAGCGAGGTACTGCAACCAGACCCATTCGCGGAGTTTGTGCTGCTCCTGCCGTGTGCCGGTGAGGGCGGCCAGCGGCAGTGTGCGTCCGTCGACGACCAGGTCGGTCCCGGCGGTGACGGCTTGATACATCGTCTCCATCAGCCGCAGCGCCCGCTCCCCGGCCTCGGCGCGGATCTGCAGGCGGGCGAGGTTGAGGGCGGGCTCCAGCATGTACCGGGCCTGCGAGACGGTCAGCGGAGGCTCGACCGCCCGGTAGACGTTGATGTGCTGCCAGCACAGGTTGCGGGCGAGATCGGGCAGGCCGCAGTCGCTGGCCAGCAGCGCGGCCTTGTTGAGCGCGTGCGCGGCCTCGGCCATCACCTCCGCCTCCGGTAGGCCGGGGGTGGCGGCGAGTTCGGCGAGTTCGCCGATCTCCGTGACCCGGGCGGCCAGCGCCGGGCAGGCGGGCCGGGGCCGGCCGAGCAGCGGGAAGCGGCGCACGGCGGCGTGCAACGTGGTGGTGTCCACAGGTCAGCTCCTCGGGAGGACGGCGGTGCTCGCCGCGCGGGCGAGGACGCCTTGGGTGGCGGCGGACAGGCCGAACCGGTTCCAGTGGAAGATCACGACGTGGACCAGGAGGGCGCGCACCCCGCGGTCCAAGCGCCCGCGGCCGCCGCCTCGCCGAGCCGGAGGCCGGCCGTCTCGAATGCGGTGAGCCAGGGTGCGGCGAACGCGACCGGTCCGCCGGGCGTGAACAGGGCGCTGCCGGTCGCGGGGACGGACAGGAGGGTGCGCAGGCCGCCCACCAGGTCGGTGAGGCGGGCGTGGTCGGCGGCCGAGGGCGCGGGTCGGATCTTCGCCACCCGGGCGAAGACGTCGCCGCGCTCGAAGAAGTCCAGCCCGGCCGCGCCCAGCAGGGTGTTGATCAGCAGGACGGACAGCTCGCGGCGGCCCAGGCCCGACGTCTTCTGCCGCGCGTAGTCCAGCACGCCGCGGCTGTCGGCGCAGAACAGGGCATGGGCGATGTCCATGGCGGCAGGTCCGCCGAAGGCCGCGGTCTCCGGCTCGTACACGGTCGGCCACCAGCGGGTGAGCAGGCCGGAGGCAATCAGCTTATCGAGCACCTGGTCCACCGCTGCGGTGTCCGCGCCGTGCAGCCGCAGTCGCCAGCAGGGATGCTTGCGCAGGAACCACCACCCGGCCACGGCCCCGGCCGATTGGAGCTGGTTCAGGCGTGGCCCGAGCAGCCGGGCGCCGGTTGTCTCCGCGGTGTTCCAGTCGGCGAACTCGACCCGCACCTGGTAGCACTCCCGTTCGGCGCGCTGCTCCAGCGCGGCGAGCCCGGCGGCCTGGTACACCTCCACGGCGTCATCGAGATCCGCGCGGTTGATGCCGAGGTCCGTGGCGGTGGCCACCGGGTCTGCGCCCGCCAGGACGGCGAGCACTCCGGCGGCGAGCTCGTGCGGCGGGGCGGTGGTCAGGTGATCAGTAGGCATGCGTCCCATCCCGAGTGCGGCGGCGCGCTGCGCCGTACGGTCTCCAATGCCAGGCCCACCCCGGCCGTCCCGGTCAGCAGCCCGGCCTCACCGTCTGGGGCGGCCTGGGCGTGCTGGGCGAGTGCGGCGGCCACCGCGGGGAGCCGCCGGCTGATCGCGGGGCCCTGGGCGTCGCGGGCGGCCCGGTAGGCGGTCTGATACACCCCGGCCATGCCGTGGCACAGACCCGCATCGGTGATGCGGGCGAGCTGCTGGCCGGTCAGGCACGCGGCCAGGGCCTCCTCGGCGGTCGTGCGCCGCGCGTGGTCGCCGGTGGCCAGGGCGGCGAGCTGCTGGGCGCGGGCGATGCTGAGCGCCCCGTAGCACCACGACGGCCGCCCGGGGCCAGGCTGGGCGGGACGGCCAGCGCGGATTTCCTGCCGGGTGACCCACTCCGGCCACCACGGACCGTCCATCGACTCCTGTTCCCACCGGTCGAACCACGCGCACAGGTGCTCGATCGCCTGGCGGTGGCCGCCGACCACGCAGCCGCGGCGCAGGGCGAGGGCGAGCAGAGCGAGCAGCCCGGCCGCGCCGTGCGCCATGCCGGAGTTCGCGTGCCCGCCCGGGGTCGGCCGGATCGGGTCAGGGTTGTGCTCCACCCACCAGCCCGGCAGCTCGTCGCGGCGCGGCTCGGTCAGCCGGACGACGTAGTCCAAGACGTCGGCGAGCGTGTCGCTGCCGGGCGCCCGGAGCAGCAACAGGGCTCCGAGCCCGGCCAACCCGTAGAACAGGTCGTACTCGCGGAACGTCGCCGGTTCAGCGTTTCGCATCCGGCCGGTGGCGGCCGTCAGGCGCCGCCGGGTCAGGCGGTGCACGTGCTCGTCCAGGGTTTCGGCCGCCGACCGGTAGCCGGGGTGCCCGCCGGAGGTCGCGGCGTGCAGCACGAACGCGAGGGCGGGCACCCCGTAGTACAGGCCGGCGTGCGCGGCGGCATCGACCGGGCCGGCCGTCGCCTGCCGGATACGGGCGTGCGCGCTGGCCCAGTCGCCGGTCCCGGCCAGGGCGCGCTCGATGGGCAGGAGCGCCGTTCCGGCCATCCCGGCCGCCAGGGATTGCCGGGCCGTCTCCTGGGCGGTGAGCACCACTGGGCCGGTGGCCGTGCCGGTCACAGGGCACCGGCCAGGGCCAGGGCGCGCAGCGCTGCGGCACGTGCCAGGCGGCCGGTCACCTTCTCCGTTTCGGGATCGACCCCGACCGCGCGCACGTGGTGTTCGTGCAGCAGAGTGCGCAGCACGGTGGCCGGGTCACGCTGGGCGGCCAGGACGTGATGGTAGGCGGCCAGCGCCGCCTGCCGGACCTGCCACGCGGCCGCCACGGCATCACCGCTGGATAGGGCCCGCACCGCCGGGAACTCCTCGCCCGGGGCGGCCAGGTGAAGGACGTGGTCGCGCAGGGCGCGTTCCAGCGGCCCGGTCTGCTGGGGCAGGCAGTCGAGCAGCGCCCGGTACCCGGATACGGGATCGGTGGTGAAGTGCGCGGCCAGGTGTGCCATCGAGGCGGCGGCCAGCGCCTGGGCGGGCAACCCGGAGGCTTCGGCCATGGCCAGCTGGGCGACGGCGGCGGCCGTGTCGGCGGCGAACACCTGCTCGGCCGCCTCCAGAGCCGGGCCGTCGCCGTAGCGGGCGGGATGCTGCGGCAAAGACGCCAAGGTCAGGTGCGCGGGCAGGCCACGTGCGTGCAGGTCGGCGGCGAAGGCGGCCAGCCGCTCCGCGACCGGCCCGTATAGGGCGGGGTCGGCCAACCGCAGGGTCACCGCGAGATATTGATCGGCTTCCGGGCGGACCATGTTCCGGTACCGAGACACCCACCAGCGCTGCACCAGGCCGTCGAGACCGGCGGCGAAGGCGGGCAGGCGGCGGGTGAGGAGCTCGTCGAACCGCGCCGGGTTGCCGACGAGCTGCGCGTGCACCAGCGGGGAAGCCCCGGGCCGAAGGAGCGCGCCCGGTGCCGCCATCACCGGCAAGCGCCGCGGCGGCGGGGATACCAGCGTCATCGGGATCAGCAGCTCGGCCGGCCGCCCGATCCATCCCTGCCCGGCCTGCCCGCCGTCCTCGGTCAGCTCGATTCGGCCGGTGCGCTCCAGCCGTGCCCGCAGCAGAGCACGATCGAGCGGCTGGTCCAGGTCGAGGGGCAGGCGCAGCTCCCCGGCGCACAATACGACCCGCGCTGGCACCTGCCACCGGTCCCGCCAGGCCCCGAGCACGCTCTCCCAGTCCTGGCCGGTAGGGGAGGTCGGCAGGTCGCTGCTGGTGGGAGTCCAGCGGGCAGCGGCCAAGACGGTGCGCCGGTAGCGGATGCGCGGGATGTACGGCAGGACGCGGGCGGCCCCGAAGTCGAGCGGGCCGAACACCGCGCTGCGGGCGTCGGCGACCTCGGCGATGAACCGCGCCAACGGCGGGCTCTGGACCGCGGTGTCCAGCGCGTGCGGGATCCGGGGGATGACCCGCCGCCCGGTGGAGCGCTGCACCAGGTACATGTGGGCGGCATCCGCGGTGACCGCCAGGTCGTCCACACCGACCATCTGCCCGTCGCCGTCCGGGTGCTCGGCCAGGGACACCACCGCAGGGACGAGCCGGGGGACGCGGGTGACGTTGGCGTTGTGCGGGCGCCGGGGAGGGAACGACACCTGCACCACCACCGCGTCATCGTCGCCGGCGGCGGCGTAGGAGGCGGTCAACCGGTCGCGGTCGGCGCCGTCGAGCAGCGGCGCGAACCGTCCGGCCATGCTCGTGTACGCGCGGGGTGAGGCGGTGACCCACAGCTCGAACTGTCCGGCGTCGATCGCCGCGGTGGAAGCGGCATGCAGGGCGGCGCCGAACTCGATGCGCTGCGGCGGCACCATGTCGCCGTGATCGCCCACGGTCAGCGCCTGCACGTCGGCGTCGGTCAGGGCGATCTCCTGCGCGCCGTTCAGGGCAGCCCGCTGGATCAGCGCCAGCATGGTGGTATCGCGCTCCGTCAACGTCCGCCAGGCGGGCCGGGCCCGCGGCGCCCCGAGGTACCCGCCGGGGTAGCCGAGCCCGGAGTCGGCGACCAGTTCCCGCACCGGCACCAGGGCGCCGGGCCCGTAGCGGGCGCGGAACCGGGCGTGGTAGTCCAGCCACGCCGCCGTCCCGAAGGGCTTGGTGCCGATGCGCAGCAGGACCCCGGCGGCGAGCGCGGCCTCTTCCAGCACCCGCTCGGGGATGCTGACGCGGGCGTCCAGCAGGACATCGGCGGCCAGGACCGGCCCGGTGCCGGGGACCAGCGCGGTCATCTGCTCGGCGGCCGAGGTCCGAAGCCGTACGGCCTGCTGCGGGTCGGGGCTGGTGTTGTGGCGGGTCAAGCGGGCGCTGATGTCCTCCAGCTCGGCTAGGACCGCCGCGACGTCACTCACGTGGGTGGTTCCGGCCGCGCGCAGCGCACTGATCAGGTGGGTCAGGGGGTCAGCGGCCGTCATCGGCGGGCGCAGGCTCGTGATCAGGATGCGCTGGTCAACCAGCGCGTGCAGCAGGCCGGAGATCTTCTCCGGCGCGGCGGCGGGAAAGTGTGCGGCCAGGTGGGCGGCCAGGGCGTCGAAGCGGATCGGCGCGGCGGCGGCGGCCATCGCGACCTGCACGGGCCGGGTGTGGCGGGTGGAGACCTCCCGGGGCGGCCCCGGCGTGCGGGCGCCGATCTCCGCCTGCCGGGCCACGATGAGACGGCCGTCGCGGACGATCGCGGTACTGTCGGCCACCACCGTCAGGGCCGGGCGCAGGCCCGGATGCGATTCGAGCCGGTCAACCAGCTCCTGCACCCATTCGGCGTCCGCGCGGGCCAGGACGCGGTGATCGGTGCCTACCTTCGCCGCCGCGGGCCCGATGGTCGCGGCGGCGACTCCGGCGAACAGGCCGAACGGGGTGGCGCGGCGCTGCCAGCGCAGCAGGTAGGAGCTCACGGATGTGATGGCGCGGCGCAGGTCCTTGACCGATGCGGTGCCGGAGTCCAGGAGCTCGGCGGTTCGCGCCGCGAGGGCGGGGCTGGCCATCTGCAAGGCCTCACGGACTTCTCTGCGCGACCACACCGCCGCTAGCCATTCCCGGCCGTCCCGATCGGTCACGGCCGGGTCGGACAGGTCCAGGTGCGTCGGCGGTTCCAGGCCGCCGGGGTCTGTCGTTGCGCGTACCAGGACCAGGCCGGTGTGCTGGTAGCGCGTGAACGTGATCATGGTGGTGCACCTCCTTGTCCCCCGAGCCGGAAGCCGTACCGCCGGCGCCCGAGGTGAAGGCGCCGGCGGTACGGGGTGGGTCAGGACGGGTCGAGCGAGCTGGTGGTGCACGCGGTGGTGCTGCACGACTGGCCGCAGCCGTCACTCGTGTCGCACATCATGATCACGAGCGGGGTGGTGGACTCCACCACCTGCATGTCCAGCACGAACTCGTCGTCGCCGACGGTGGGGTCCTTGACCGTGGGGTCGAGGGTCAGTGGTGCCATTGCCGATCACACTCCTCACTTGGGGGGTTGGGTGTGGTGCGCCTGGCTCGCGTGGCGGTCAGCTCATCGCAGGCCAGGAGATCGTGACCAGGCCGTGGGCCTTGGGAAGAACGACCGTGTCCTTCGGGATCCGGGTGTGGTCGCTGCTGTTCGGCCAGAAGGCGAACGTGGGGGAACTCGTGCGGGCGAGGCGGTTCCATGCCTGGATCTGCTCGACCATCGCGGTTGCCGCCTCCTGCGCGGAGGCCGGCGGCCCGTAGGCGGCCGCCCCGAACTCCGCGCCGCGGCCCTCCAAGGCCGGGCGCACCGCCAGGTAGGCGAACGCGTCCTTGTGTACGACCCCGTAGGGGAACCAGGTGCCGCGCTCGGCGGCCAGGTCGGTGCCGTCGTCGGCGGCGACCCGGCAGAAGCCGGGCAGGAAGGACGCGAACCACAGGTGCAGGTCGGCGAACGAGACGCCGTGCTTGGTCGTGACGCCGGACCACACGGTCGTGCGTTCGGTCGCCAGCACCCCGTTCAGCAGGGCCGGGTCCTCCGGGGCGCCGGTGTCGAACCGCAGACTGATGTGGCGGCCATGGCCATCAGGGAGCTGGAAGATCCGGTCGGGGTGCTCGCCGTCCCCCTGGACCGCGACAAAACCGCACACCTCGGCTGAGGTGCTCACCAGGTGGTCGCCCTCCCAGCGGAACCCGATCGAGCGGGTGATCCCGTTCATGCGCAGCGGTACGACCAGGCGGCCGTCCGGAGTGAGCTGCTCCAGCCACGCCGGGGGAATGTCCCAGACCCCCACGGTGACCACGATCGCGTCGAACGGCTCGGAGGCGGGCACGCCGTGCTCGGCGTCGGCCAGCACGACCTCCACCCGGCTGCCGTATCCGGCCGCGTCCAGCAGGGCGCTGGCCCTATCGGTCACCTCCGGGTCGATGTCCATGCTGATGACGCGGCCCTTGGTGCCGACGACCTCGGCCAGGAGCGCGGCGTTGTAGCCGCCGCTGCCGATCTCCAGAACGCTCATGCCGGGTTTGAGTCCGGCCTGCTCGATCATCTGGGCCTGGATGAACGGCGCGGAGACCGAGGAGATGATCGCCCCGTGTTCGTCCCGCTTGGTCGCCACCGCGTCGTTCGCGTTGTACGCGACCTCCAGTGGTGTTTCCTCTGGCACGAACCGGTGCCGCTCCACCGTGGAGAAGGCGTCAGCGACCCGGTCGCTGACGATCATCCCCTGCTTGCGGAGCTGCTGGACGAGGGCCTCGCGCAGCAGCTCGGCGGAGGGGGTGACGTCGGCGTTCGTTTCCATGGTCATCTGCGGGTTCCTTCGGTCGTAGGTGCGGTCACGCGATCGGCCAGAGCCGCGAGCATAGATACCTCAGGCGGTCCGGGTGCCTCCGATGGGCAATCGCCTGCCGGAGGCACCCGGCGGCCGTGGTTCGACGGCTCCATGCCCTGGTGCCGTCCGGCCGTTGTGCGCCCTGCGGGCTCCCGGTGCCCGCAGGGGGTGGATCGGCGCGACAGCGCAGGAGGCGAATGGGTTCCCGCGCTGCCGCGCCGGCTCATGGAGGGCCCGGGACGCCGAGCCGGTCGGCCGCCGTGGTGAGGTCTTCCGGCAGCAGGTTCCACCGGTGTACGAGCCGGGCCGCCGCGGACTTCTGCCGGAGGCGCCTGCGTATCCACTGGAGGGTGAGGAAGCTCCGGCGGGTGATCACCGATCGGCCTGCGGGGGGATCCCGGCGAAGCCCGGCATTGCGCCGAGGATCTGATGCGCAGACAACGGCAGGGGAGCCTTCTTGGTGGAGGGCTCGCCGGCGGGGTCGTCGGCCGAGGGCGTGGGGACGTCGTTCTCGGGCATGTCAGGCTCCAGCATGGTGATCAGTGGAAACGGATGAGGCTTGCCCGCGGCCCCGGTGGGACCTGCGTCGGCGCTGGGGGACTGCGCTCCCCTTCGCCGCGTGGTCACCGCCGCCGAGGCCGCGGGGTGTGATCTGGCAGGCTCCCGTCACCGGCCTGATGGGTGTGGGCGGCCGGGTGTGCGCCGTGGGGAGCGCGAGCGCCTGCCAGAGGTCGTCTTCGGCCCGGACCATGCGATCCAACAGGCCTTCGGGGGTGCGGTCCTCGACCGTGGGGCAGACGTTGGGGTGGCCGAGGTACCAGGCGGTGAAGCGTCGGCGCCAGGGGCCCCACATCACCACCCAGCGGCCCTGCGTGAGGAACTGGAGCTCCAGAGCTCTGGCGGCGTTGGCGGCGTCATACGGGCGCGGCGGCATGGGTGATCATCACCCCCAGGTAGAAGTCGGCGATGGTGCCCGCGGTGCCCGCGCGGACGCGTGCCACGATGTCGGCCCGGAGTGCGGCACGGTGCTGAGCGAGCCGCGCGGCTGCGCTCCGAGGGGTGAAGGTCAGGACGAGCAGTGGCCGGCCCCTGCCCGGGATGGCTGCCGCGGGGGCGGTCCACCAGATGCTCCGGCCGTCCGTCCGGGCGACCAGGCCGTGCCATATCGAGAGCTGGACGTGGCCGGAGGCGAGCGGGTGCACGTCCGCGAAAATGTCGTGCTCGTCCCGCAGCGCCGCGGCGATCCGGTGGGCCATCTGCTCCGCCGGCGTGTTCACCATCACCGCATCCGCCTGCCGGTGAACGTCTGTGAGAGGACCCCTCCGTGGGGTCCGTAGAAGGTCACGCTGCCGTCACTCACCCACACCGTCGTGGCGCCCTCGCTCGGGTGTCCCAGCGGCGTGCACATGCCGTAGCCGTGGGGCGGAGGGCTGGAGGTCGTGGGTTGCGCGGTCATCCGGGGGCCCCTTCGGGGGTAGGGACTGGCGTGTTCCGATCTTGTGGGGTAGCGCGATGACATGGGAATGTCGCGGTCGGTGACTTCTTCGACACGGCGGCGCCATGTCATGACACGGGGCTGACCTGGCGGCAGACATGGCTGACATGTGACGCGAAGACCTTCCGCGACCTACGGCCCCCGCTTACTCTGCGATCGACAGCACCCGCTGCGCCGGAAAGGCCGGTTCCGTCGATGATTGAGCAGCCGGAGACCCTTCTCAGGCAGTTAGCCCGCGATCGCGGCCTGCTGAGTTACCGCGCCTTCGTCGCCGCTTATGAGGCAGCGGCCCGGGATATCGGCCTGGGTGGAATGACCGTCACTGAGCGTCAATACATGAGGTGGTTGGCCGGCAACGTCCGAACGGCTCCGTTGCCGGACGCCCGGCGGATCTTACGGAAGCTGTTCGGCGCGCCAGTCGAGCAGCTTCTCCAGCAAGCACCGTCCGCGACGGTCGAGCCCAGTGACCCTGACGTGCTCGACCTGTCTCACTCCATGAGCGTCGTGTGGACCACGCGACCTCAACGCCCGCCCCGGGCTGATCACCGGCCCGGCTCACCTACCCTGCAAGAGCTGATGATGTCTGCTGCTGAAAACTCTCGGAACTCCGCCGAGCAAGCCGAGGCGATGCTCGGCCCGTCCACCCTCGAAGCGCTACAGGATGATGTGGCGCACCTGGCCCGCACCTACTTGCAGACGCCACCAGCCAAGGCCTTCCCACGGATCACCGGCTTACGGGATCAGGTCGAGGAGAAGATCGGGCAGACCCGGCAGCCGGACCAGCTCCGCGAGCTGGGCGTGCTGAACAGCGTGCTGTGCGCGTTGCTGGCGGAGGCGTGCATCGACCTCGGCGAACCGCGGATGGCCGGCGAGCACGCCCGCGCCGCGTGGGCGCACGCCAACACGATCGGCCACACCGACCTCGCCGTCTGGGCCCGGGGCATCCAAGCCACGTCGAACTACTGGAACGACCGTCCGAACGACGCCCTGGTCGCGGTCCGCCGCGGAGAGGAGCACCGGCCGACAGGTGTGGCGGCCGCCCGGCTGAACTCCATCAAAGCCCGGACCTGGTCCCACCTCGGGAACTCTGAGGAGACGCTGCGGGCGGTGCGCGACGCCCAGGACGCGCGGGCCTCCGTCGGCAGCGGCCCGGACGACCTGTCCGCCATCGGCGGCGTGTTCACCTGGGACCAGGCGCGGGAGGAGCGGTGCGTCTCCACCGCGCTCCTCCAGCTCGTGGAAGGGCAGTACGCCACGTTGGATCCGGCGGCGCTGCACCGGTTCACGCACATGATCCTCACCCACGCCGAGCAGGCCCTGGCGGTCGCCCGCGCCCTCCCCGCAGAGCAGCAGTCCCCGATCATCCAAGCGACGATCATCCTGGACATCGCCACGGCCATGCTGCTGCGGGGCGACGTGCCGGGCGCCCACGAGGCGCTTCGGCCCGTGCTCGCGCTCCCGGAGAACATGCGGACCTTCCCCGTCATGTACCGGCTCGGGGTGATGAAGACGCCGCTGGGCAGCGTGCAGCAGACCCGGGCCACCCGGGAGTTGCAGGATGCTCTCGTGGGGTTCGCGGCCCGCTCCGCGGTGCAGGCGCTCCCGCCGGGTGGAGCTTCGTAGGCGTCGGCGGGGGCCGGGACACGGCAGGGCATAGAGGGTGGCCAGCCAACCAGATCACAACGAACGGCGTCCACTCTCCGCAATGTTCCCCTGACGCGGAGTTAATATGCGGAGATTCTCCCTCGCCGTCGCGGTTGCCCTCACCGTCGCAGGCTGCTCCACCACTCAGGCCGCTGTCCCGCCCCCAGCCGCTTCCCCGGCGTGGACCACCCCCACCCCTACCCCCACACCCGAACCGAGCGAGGTGACCCTCACCGAGCAGGAGATCGCCTATCTCAAGGAGCGCGGCAACGAGCCCGATGCCTCTGGCACGATCACCTTCGACCCCGACCTCCTCACCGAAGGGCACCAGATCTGCGGCCGGGAATCCGGAGAGGACGACTACGTCGGTGACTTCATCGGTCCGCCGACCGTCCAGGCGCTCATCGAGGAGACCACCAGCGGCGCCGGGGACCCGGACGCTTTCAAAGCCGCCATCACCCACCTGTGCCCGAAGTACCTACCGGTCTGGCGCAAGGCTCAGGGAGGCTTCACGGACGGCACCTATGAGGTCGGCAAGGACATCAAGGCGGGCACCTACCGCACGACGCCGGGCAGCGTCACCGACTGCTACTGGGAGCGCTCGACCGGCGGAGGGTCCACGATCGCCAACGACTTCGTGAGGAACGCGCCCCGCGGCGTGCGGGTCACCGTCCAGCGGGGCGAGGGGTTCACGAGCGAGGGGTGCGGCATCTGGATGCGCGCCTGATCTAGCCGCGGTGGGCGTCCCACGCGGTCAGGATCTCCGCCTCCCGCTCCCGGGAGATGCCGAGCTCGGCGAACCGCTCCCCCTCCAGAGCGATGCCGCCGCGCACCCACTCCCAGGTGTCGGCGACGGTCGCAGCCAGCGGCCGGCACGTCAGGCCCGCGTTCCGGGCGCGGACGGCATCCATGTGCCAGGTGCCCGGGTAGTCCCGCCACAGCGGCAGCCCGACCCACTCGGGGACGCCCTGGGCGCGCAGGAACGCGTCCGGCACCCATTCCAGGTCGGCCTTGACCCCGGCCACCTCCTGGCACAGGTCGAGCAGTTCGCCGAACGTGCTGCTGTCGATCGGGGCGGTCAGGTTGTAGGAGCCGGCGTGATCCTGCTCGACAGCGTCCAGGGCGAAGGCGGCGACGTCGCGGACGTCGATCGGCTGAATCGGCCAGTCCGGGGCGCCCGGGGCCAGGACCCGGCCGCCCTCCTCGATGCGCTTCAGCCACCACGGCAGTCGGCCGACGTTCTCGTGCGGGCCGAGGATCACGCCGGGCCGCAGCAAGGTCGCCCGCTGGCCGTACGTGGTGGTGACGGCCAGCTCCGCGCCGGCCTTCAGCCGGCCGTACTCGTCGGCGTCGGACTCGCCGGGCGGGCCGACCGGCGTGTATTCGCGGACGGGGGAGGAGTCGTCGAGCGGGTGGACCGGCCAGCCCTTGTAGACGTTCACGGTGGAGATGAGGACGTACCGGCCGACGCTGTTGACCAGCGCGCGGGCGGAGTCCTCTACCAGGGTCGTGGTCATGCCGCTGGTGTCGATCACCGCGTCCCACGGGCCGCGCTCGGCGAGCACCTCCAGGTCCTCGCTGCTGGTGCGGTCCCCGCGGATCACGGTCACGCCCGGCAGGTCGGGTCCGGACCGTCCGCGGTTGAACGCGGTGAGGTCGTGGCCGCGCTGGAGAGCGTCGTCGGTCAGGGCGCGTCCGAGGAAGACTGCGCCGCCGAGGAGGAGAATCCGCATGCCCCGATCTTGGCTTATGCCTGCGGCGATGACGAGCCCTGAGCCGTACGCGACATCGGAAGAAGATCAACTCCACGCAACGATGTGCGACACGCCCGGCGCTAGTAGTGGCATATGCATAACTGAGTGCGCAATGATGCTCCGCATGGCTGCTATCCCGGGACGTACCCGCCGCGCGAACAGCGACGAGGGCGACAAGATCCTTCAGGGGTTCGTCCCTCCGGAGATCCATGCCCGCGCGCACCGCGGCGCGCTGCCCGCGGAGTAAGCGTCGCCCGGTACTTGGAAATCCTGGTCGAGGCCGACGTGGTGGCTGACGACACGGCAGACACGATGCTGATCTGCCGGCCCCGCACTGCCCTCGGCTCCGGTAAGGGCAAGCTCCTGCAAGGCCGGGTGCGTCTGGATGTATACGCGCGCGCTCGCCGTGGCGCTGCCGTGCGCGGCGTACGGATCGCCCAGTACCTGGTGATCCTCGTTGAGGCTGACCCGCAGGCCAACCCTGTGGAGCAGAAGCCGATGGATCAGCTCAGCCTGTCCGCGTAGACCTCGGGCGAGCCGCACGGCTCCCGGAAGGAGAACCTGCACGACAAACGCGTAAATGCAAGAAGGCCCCCGCGCTATCGCCGACCAAAGCTCATGCGCGAGGACCTTCCCCAGTAGACATCCGGCCCGGCTCGTGTCGGCTGGAGCGCTTTCGCGTGCCTGGCCGGTGTCCTGACGTCTGGAGCCACGATAAACGATGGGCCCCAGGCTCTGCCAGTCATGCCCGGGTTCGGCGTGTCGGAACCGGGCATGCCCGGCATTGCCGCGCTGGACAACCACATATCGCCACTTGGTCCCCCCGTGGGCCAAGCTGGGCATGCCGTACTGACGGCCGCCCGGACTTGGGAACTGTGCGCGCCCCGCCTCAGCGACCGCGACCGCGTCCGCCTCGCCGCCAGCGGCAAGAGCCGCGGGTTGGCGGCCGGCCGCGAGCGCGCTGA